>PUNB01000199.1 GCA_003552565.1 Lentisphaerota bacterium | reverse complement strand
TCAGGTCCTCGCGGCCAAATAATGTGAAACACAATTTTGAATGTTGAATATTGAATGGTGAATTTTGAAGTGGAAGCACTTGGTCTGTCAGGAACTTCAACATTCAGAATTCAAGATTCAATATTCATTATTAAAGCAGGTGCCCCATCCGGTCTTTCTTGGTCTGCAGGTATTTAGCGTTTCCCTGATTGGGATGACAGACAATGGGCACTCGCTCAGTAATCGTCAGCCCGTATCCCTCGAGTCCAACTATTTTCATTGGATTATTGGTCAGCAGCCGCAGTTTATCTATTCCCAGATGACGCAGTATCTGCGCTCCGATACCATACTCCCGCAGGTCCGGCTCGAATCCCAGTTCCACGTTCGCCTCGACAGTATCCAGCCCCTGATCCTGCAAGTGATAGGCGTGCAGCTTATTTCGCAGACCTATGCCGCGCCCCTCCTGACGCATATAGACCAGCACCCCCGCCCCTTCCTCGGCAATCATCTTCATCGCTTCTTCCAGCTGCTCTCCGCAGTCACAACGAGATGAATGAAAAACATCCCCGGTAAGACATTCACTATGCACTCGCACCAGCACCTCACGGCTGTTTTCAATATCACCGTAAACCAGAGCCAGGTGCTCCCGCTGATCAGTGGCGGCGATAAAACAATTCAGTTTGAACTCGCCGAATTTTGTCGGCATCCGCACCACTCGGTCCAGGGAGACCAGGCTCTCGGCCTGGTTGCGAAATGAGATCAAATCAGCGATATTACCCATTTTCAGCTGATGATGCTGGGCGAATTCATACAACTGCGGCACTCGCGCCATACTGCCGTCCTCGTTCATAATCTCGCAGATCACGCCCACCGGCGAAAACCCGGCCAAGCGAGCCAGGTCAGTTGACGCCTCTGTATGACCGGCCCGCACCAACACTCCGCCGGGTTTGGCGATCAACGGAAAAACATGCCCCGGCACCACGAAGTCTTCTCTTTTGGCATTGGGGTCAGCCAGCTTCTGAATCGTCCGCGCCCGATCATGGGCGGAAATCCCGGTTGTAACCCCCTCCCGCGCATCGACGCTGACGGTGAAAGCCGTATTAAAGGGGTCGGCCGGGCGCGCCATCTCCGGCAGGTCCAGAACGTAGGCTCTTTCCTGGGTCAAGGGCACACAGATCAATCCTCGCCCGAACTTGGCCATAAAATTAACCGCCTCCGGCGTGACCGCTTCCGCCGCCATCACCAGATCGCCTTCATTTTCCCGATCAGCGTCATCAGTGACAACGACCATTTCGCCCTTGCTGAGAGCGCTGATTATTTGTGAAATCGCATTGAACATTGATTCTCTTCCAGAGTTTTACGCAAATCCGCCACCTCCCGGCGCAGCTGGCGCAGTTCTTTTTTCATTGAGGGCAGCTGGGGCAGATGCAGATGCCCCCGCAGAAATTCTTTTTCATCCATGGCCGGAGACCCCCAGACCCGAGTGGCGGGAGGCACATCCCGGCCGACCCCCGCCTGCCCCAGAATCGTCGCCCCCTCGCCTATGGTCAGATGCCCCGCGATACCGGCCTGGCCGGCCACCGCCACATGACGCTGCAAACGCGCACTGCCGGCGATCCCGGATTGAGCGACAATAAAAGAATGCTCGCCGATAACCACATTGTGCGCAATCTGCACCAGATTATCAATTTTGACCCCCTGCTTTATCCAGGTACAGCCGAAACGCGCCCGGTCAACGGCCACCAGCGCGCCTATTTCAACATCGTCGTCAATGCAGACCACACCCCGTTGTGGGATTTTACTATGACCTTCCCGGCCGGGAATATAACCAAAACCGTCACTGCCGATCACCGTGCCGCAATGTATCACCACCCTGTTTCCAAGGCGGCAATATTCCCGCACCGACACATTCGGATGCAGCCGGGAATCTTCGCCAACCTTCACTCCATATCCTACATAACAGCCGGCGCCGATAATAGTGTTTTCTCCGATTTCCACGCCCTCCTCCAGCACTGCGAAGGGGCCGATGGAAGCGGATTCTGGAATTTTGACATCAGCCGCCACCACCGCTCTATCATCGACACCCGCCTCAGGTGTCGGCGGTGCCGGTGCAAAATACTCCACCAGCCGGGAAAAAGACTGCGAAGGATTGTCACAGACTATCCAGGCCCGATTCTCCGGGGGAGGCTCTTTAAAATCCGTCGGCACCAGAACCACGGAAGCTCGTGACGGCAACACCTGCTGTCGATACTTGGAATTGCCGAGAAAAGAAACCTTCCCCGGCCCAGCCGCGTCCAAGGCATCCACCCCGTCGATCAGCAGCTCCGGGTCTCCCAGCAGTTCGCCGCCCGCCATTTCCGCCGCCTGCAAAGCGGTCAGTGTCTTTTTTTCTTGATTTTGAGCTTCGCTACAATAATCCATTACTTTAACTCCGTTTATTTCTATCCTTAGTCATATCCTATGCGAAAAAAGGTTCTGGCAAGAAAACGAAGATTTTCTTTTCACAGCTCTCTTGTTTCAGTTTTTTCTGACCATGTGGGGAATCTCCCCGCGAAAATGCTTATGTGAGACTTCGCGTTGTTAACCTTGTCCCGAATCCGCCTCTGGCGGATCACAAACCTGATTCCAAACCAAAAAAACACTGGACAAGGTGCGAGACAAGGTTTCATATGCCGCAATAAGTCTCTCTCTTGGTTGTCATGCGCGCCGAGCCGGCGGCGGGGCTTGTATTTGTGTGTTAGTTCCCTTGTCTCGCACCTCATTCCATGTGCTCTTCACTTCTTCTCGTTCGCCTCAGGCTGATCTTTAAGTTCCGCTTTAATCCGTCTCACCCCCCTGCTGGAACTCTCTTCTTTTGTGATTTTGAAACCGCCTAAATCCCCAGTTCTCTCCACATGCGGGCCGCCGCAGATTTCAGCTGAGAAATCTCCGATCCGATAAACCTTCACCCGTTCACCGTAACGCTCTCCGAAAATCCCGACGGCACCGCTTCTCTGAGCTTCGTCAATTGACATTTCCCGCACTTCAATCGGCAGATTCTCCTGAATCACCGCGTTAACCGTGTTTTCCACCCGCCGCAGCTGCTCTTTGCTCAGCTTTTCGCCGTGGGTGAAGTCAAAACGCAGACGTTCGGCATTAATATTCGAACCGGCCTGCTGGACATGTTCACCAAGCTCTCGACGCAGTGCTTCATGCAGCAGGTGCGTGGCGGTATGCAGGCGAGTGGTCTTGGCGGATTGATCCGCCAGGCCGCCCTTGAATCTTTTTTCCGCCCCGCTGCGAGACTGCTCCTGATGCTTTCGATAAGCTTTTTCGAAACCTTCACGATCGACGGCAAGACCTTGTTCATGGGCCATTTCCTCCGTAAGCTCAAGCGGAAAACCATAGGTTTCATAAAGGAAAAAAGCCTTGCGCCCGCTGATTACTTTATTTTTCAGGTCAGCAGGGAATTTTTCCACCAGCTTATTGAACTCCCGGATGCCGCGCTGCAAGGCTTCCGCGAACTGCTCTTCCTCCAGTCGCAGCTCTTCGGCGATCATCTCCGCCCTGGAAGACAGCTCGGGATAAGCCTGACTGTATTCATCAATGAACACCCGAGCCAGACGGGGAGTGGCGACTTCCTTAACCCCGAACTGAGATATCCGCCTGACCGCCCGCCGGATCAGCCGGCGCAGGACATAACCCTGATCAATATTCCCCGGCTTCACACCGTCTCCCAGTAAAAACGTCGCCGCCCGAATATGATCAGCCACCATTCTGCCCCCCGGGTCGGCCGCCGGATCTGACTGCTTGATCAACTCGCTCAAGCACTGGAAGAAACCGGCGAATAACTCCGTTTCATAACAGCTGGATCGCCCTTGCAAAACCGCCGTCACCCGTTCAAGCCCCATACCGGTATCCACATTTTTGCGCTCCATAGGCTCATAATCGCCATGCTCGTTTTTATTGTACTGCATGAATACATCGTTCCAGATTTCGACATATTTACCGCAGCCGCAGGTGACATCACACGCCGGCCCGCAGGGAGGCTGATCAAGTTCGACAAACATCTCTGTGTCCGGCCCGCAAGGACCGGTTTGACCCGCCGGCCCCCACCAATTATGAGTTTTATCCAGAAAAACTATTTTCTCCTCCGGCACCCCGAGCCGCCGCCAGACGGATGCCGCCTCATCATCACGCGGCGCGTCCTCATCGCCGGCAAAACAGGAAATCCATAAACGCGACAAGGGAATATTCAATTCGGAGGTGAGAAACTCAAAGCTGTAGGCAATCGCTTCTTCCTTGAAGTAATCGCCTAAGGACCAGTTGCCGAGCATCTCAAAAAAAGTCAAATGGGTAGTATCCCCAACATCTTCGATATCCCCGGTGCGAATACATTTCTGACAATTCACCAGCCTGTTGCCCGCCGGATGCTGCTGTCCGAGCAGAAAAGGCACCAGCGGATGCATGCCGGCGGTCGTGAACAAGACCGTCGGATCATTCTCCGGCACCAGCGGGGCACTGCCGATTTCGGCATGATCATGTTTTTTGAAAAACTCTATATACGCTTTACGCAGCTGACTGGCTGTAATGGTCATGGTCGTTAAATATTCTCCTTAAGTTATCTGTTTTTCTCCACTTTGCAGCCGTACACGAGTGAATTTCATCACCTTGAACTATAGCTCTGCTATTTGAACAGTCTAATTGACAAACTAAATTAAAGTTCTTCATTATTGACAACAACAACTTATCTCAGACAAAGCAAGCGGGAGCCCTGTCGGGTTGGGGCGGCGGCAGGCCGTCTCCGGCTTTTATGCCGCAAGTCATTAGCGCTGAGGCTAGTAACTGACGGCATAAAAGCCGGATCAGACCAGCCGGCGCTCCCAACATGGGCGTGAGACCTTTCCGGACGGGGTCTAACTAGAGGGTATCCGGAAAGGTGTATTCTGTGTTTTGAGTTCAACTTTGTCCCGAACCTTGTCCCGAACCATATTCCATTTGGGATGAAAACATTAAAACCAATCGGAT
>PUNB01000176.1 GCA_003552565.1 Lentisphaerota bacterium | reverse complement strand
GATCATGTCCCGTGCCCCAAGTTCGGCCATCTTCTGCTTCTGGTTGGCCTTTGCCGTTCTATTTAGGAGTATTGCCCCGCCGATTATCGCCCCAAGGATGAAGATCACCAGAACTGCCGCGCCAAACGTCTCCATGTCTTTTCCTCCGTGTTGCTTTCAGCCCAACAAGTAATTGAACAGGTTACTGATATCACTCAATTTTAAACAAATATAGATATAGGCAACTCTCTTCATCATAGCCCCGGACATGCTGTGGCTGTTGTATTAAAGATATCTGACACTTTTTAGCTTTTACACTGCAAATATATCGTCATTTGTATGATTGCAAACCCAAGGATCTGCCTTGTTATTATAATGCTAGCAACCGGCCTGCCTCGGAGATCCTTTCCGGGGCAGGCCTTGTTTCAATTACTGTTTGTTACTTTCAGATCCACTCTCGGACACTCCCGATTTATCTCGAACCGTGCCGGTAGCGTAGTCAAGTGATCGGAGTCATCGTCTGCCAGCAGGCCAGTTGCAACCTTCTCCGCATTGGGATATCCTCTTCATGTGCCGAGGTTTTTTTATTATTGCCAGCCGGGTACTAGGTTTCCCAATCTCTTCTGTTGTTTGTCGACACTGCTCCATTCTCTACTTCAAAATCATCGCGAGGAAAAAGTGTAAGCCAAATATGATTCGGGTCTTGCGGCGGCATCATCACCATTCCAAGCTGCCATTGAAACCAGTTGGTTGTTTCCAGTTCTAAGTATGGAAAAGCATTGCTAATCTCAGTTAACGGCCGGCTGTCGTCCCATTCCCATTGCCGGAGCGAATACCCTATTTCTTTGCAGGCTGCCGCTGTCAAGGCGTTCAGTTGTCGGTAGAATAAAGTAAGTCCTCTTAATATTGCTCCACGCTCCGGATGATTGCGAGGGCATTCTTTCAAAAGTGCTTCTAATCGGGGCAGGTCATCGTGCATCAAGTCCATTGTGGAAGAGTTGGCTTCTGCGAGAATCACCTCTTTTACACTCATAAGGACTCCTTTGTCAGGTTTCGTTATCAGGACAAACCATTAAACTGTTATGATTTTTTCGACCAATCATTGCAAAGCTGCTCGGCCTGCTCTAATACAAGTTCAGTGGCGCGGGCCTGCTTGTCCGGCGGGTAACCGTATTTGCGAAGAATGCGTTTAATGATTACGCGCATTTGCGCCCGCACGTTATCCCGCACTGTCCAGTCAATGGTTATGCTGTTACGAACCGATTTTACCAGCTCTTGAGCGATCTGTCTCAGTGTATCATCGCCAAGCACCTTGACGGCGCTGTCGTTGGTTTCCAGGGCATCATAAAATGCCACCTCGTCTTCCGACATTCCCAATTTTTCCCCCCGTTTTGCCGCCTCTCGCATTTCTTGGGCTAATTGGATCAGCTCCTCGATGACCTGCGCCGTTTCAATGGCGCGGTTCTGATACTTCCGGACAGCGGTTTCCAGCATTTCGGTAAAAGAACGCGCCTGCACCACGTTTTTCCGGCCTTGTTCCTTGATTTTTCCTTCCAGCAGTTTCCGCAGCATATCAACCGCCAGATTACGCTGCGGCATACCGCGGACCTCAGCCAGAAATTCATCAGAAAGAATCGAGATGTCAGGTTTTTTTAATCCGGCAGCCGCGAAAATATCTATCACCTCGTTTGAAGACACCGCCCGGGAAACGACCTGTCTAATAGCCAGATCTACTTCCTCCGTGCTTCGGGGAGTGTCGCTCGCACTCTTGGTAAAAACTGATTTCAGAGCTTGGAAAAAAGCGACGTCATCCTTGATCTCCAGCGCCTTCTCATGCGGTGCAGCCAATGTGAATGCCTTAGACAAGTCGCTTACAGCCTTTACAAACCTTTTTTTGCCTTCTTCCTGAGAGAGCACGTGTTCCTGGGCCGCCGGGAGAACCGAAAGCCGCTCTTGCGCTCCGCCGGTTTTCCATGGCGACCAGTCGAAACCATGTAGTATGTTGCAGCATACTTCATAGTATTCCAGCATAACGCTGACAGCTTCCTCCTGGTCGATAGCCGTTCGGCCTTTACCGCCGTTTTCGGTATAGTTGGCCAAAGCGTACTTGAGCTGATCGGCCAGGCCTAAATAATCGACCGCCAATCCGCCTGGTTTGTCTTTAAATACACGGTTTACTCGGGCAATGGCCTGCATCAGCCCGTGCCCGCGCATGGGCTTGTCCAGGTACATCGTATGCATACATGGCGCGTCAAAGCCTGTCAGCCACATATCGCGAACGATCACCAGCTTAAAAGGATCTTTCGGGTCTTTGAACCGGTTGGCCAATGTTTCTCTTCTGGATTTGTTGCGGATATGTCCCTGCCAGTCTTCGGGGTCGGATGCTGAGCCGGTCATCACTATCTTTATTATACCGGCATTATCGTCATCGTGATGCCAGTCTGGTCGGATTGCCGTGATGGCCTTATACATCTCAATACAGATGCGACGGCTCATACAGACGACCATTGCCTTGCCCTCCATTGTTTCCAGGCGGGCCTCAAAATGTTTTACCAGGTCATTGGCGATCAAATTCAGTCGTTTTTCCGTACCGACAATCGCTTCGAGCTGTGCCCATTTAGTTTTTAAGCGTTCTTTTCGCTCGGTTTCTTCTCCTTCAGTAGCCTCTTCAAATTCTTCGTCCAGCAGTGGCTTGGCATTTTCCTGAAGTTCCAGTTTGGCCAGTCGGCTTTCGTAGTAGATCGGCACGGTGGCGCCGTCCTTCACTGCCTGTTCAATATCATAAATACTGATGTAATCACCGAAGACTGCGCGAGTATTCTTATCACTCAATTCAATAGGCGTGCCGGTAAAACCGATAAACGATGCGTTCGGCAATGCCTCCCGCATATACCTGGCAAAACCGTCAATGAAATCATACTGGCTGCGGTGTGCCTCGTCGGCGATAACCACAATGTTTTCACGTTTCGAAAGCAGCGGATAATCATCGCCTTTTGTGGGGAAGAACTTATGGACAGTTGTAAATACCACCCCGCCGGAAGCTGTCGTCAGCAGTTCCCGCAGATGATTTCTGCTCCGAGCCTGGAGCGGTTCTTGCCGGAGCAGATCCTGACAGCGGGCAAAGGTGCCGAATAACTGATCATCCAAGTCATTACGGTCTGTGATTACGACCAGCGTAGGATTTTCCATATATGGATGCAGAACTGCCCGCCCCGCGTAAAAGGCCATTGTAAGACTTTTGCCGGAGCCCTGCGTATGCCATACTACACCCACGCGACGGTCGCCGGGTCTGGCATCGGAAAGCCCCTTTGATAAATACGTGCCGTCGCCATCAGATCCACTCATGTTATTTGATGAGGGCACGGCTCTCACGGTTTCTTCAATTGCGACATTGACAGCGTGGTACTGATGATAACCTGCCATCTTCTTTGATAGCACACCGCCGCCGACATCTTCAAATACAATGAAATGCCGGATCAGGTCAAGAAACCGTTTTTTATCAAACACACCTTCCAGTATCACCTGGAGTTGCGACAGCTTAGAATCCGCAAGTTCTTCACCGCTTATAGTCCGCCAGGGCATGAACCACTCCCGGTCAGCCGTCAGCGAGCCGATACGCGCCTGCACACCGTCCGAAATTACCAGAGCCTCATTGAATGCGAACAACGACGGAATCTGCCGCTTATAAGTTTGAAGTTGGCTGAAGGCAGTCCACACGGTCGCATTTTCCGTGGCCGCGTTTTTAAGTTCGATCACAGCGACCGGCAAACCGTTAATGAAAAGCACCACATCAGGGCGCCTCTCGTGTTGATCTTCAACAACCGTAAACTGGTTTACCGCTAGAAATTCGTTATTAAATGGATTCTCAAAGTCTAAAACTTTAACCAGCCCGCCGCCAATCGAGCCATCTTGTCGCTGGTATTCAACCGGCACTCCTTCAACCAGATACTTGTGAATTGCATGATTAGCGGCCTCAAGTGATGAATGAGCGGGACGGGTTAGTTTGCGGAAAGCCTCCTCCAAAGCATCCGGCGGCATATCCGGATTCAGTTTCCTGAGGCTTTGTCGCAGCCTGCGGTCGAGCACAACCTGTCCGTAGTTATCGCGTTCAGCCGAATTCTCTCCAGGCGCAATCTCGGCGCCGGAAAAAACAGTATAGCCAATACCCTCCAGCCAGTCTAAAGCGGCTTCCTCGACAATGGATTCAGTGAAGCGTTCTGTCATGCCACCAGTTCCTCTCTCATTTCGTCTCGCTTGCTCCAGATCACCGGATTTACATTATAGCTCCAAAGAGCATCGATTACCGCTGAAGAAACGTCTTGCTCTAAGTCATTAATAAAGGCATAAGCTTTCGAATCTGGCGGACGCACCTCCTTTGTGTCAACCCAGGAAAAAGCTATCGATTGCGCGGTATCACGATTAGGCCGATTGATCGTCTGTATAATCCTCTCTGGCTGTTGGCGTGATTTAGGTATTACGAAGTCAAACAGATGATCGTATCCGGTTTTGCCGGTGAACTTGACCTTTGGAGTGTAGCGGATATCATTCAAGTCCAGCCAAGCCACCACATCTTCATAGAACAAACTGGCCACCATCGGGACCGACAAATAAAACATATCATTCACCGCAAGCATAGCTTGAAGTAAATTGTGTTTTCGAAGGGCGAAATTTTCCGGCGAAGCGTTAACCTCTAGCCGCTGGTCGTGTAGTTGTACACCAAATCCGTTTAAAGTCATTTTGAGCAGGTCTTGCCGCTTCGGGCTGTTTAACCTGCATCCGGATTGCTCCAAATCGCCAATGGTCTGGCCGTCGTCTGTTAGCACATACGATCCTTTATCCTTGCGGGCATAGATTTGAAGGTAATCATTGTTCCGGTCGAGGTATGGCGTGGTGATTTCGACCCAGTCAGTCACCTGCCGCAGTTGTGTCTTGTCCTTCAACCATATTAGATAAGTGTCCAAAAGCTTTTGTATGTCTTGGATCATATAAACAGCCCCCTCTCAATAAGCG
>PUNB01000215.1 GCA_003552565.1 Lentisphaerota bacterium | reverse complement strand
TTGTCTCGCACCTTGTCTCGCACCTTGTCTGGTTTTCTGTCGATTCCTCATTTTTCAGACTAAGTGCGAGACAAGGTGCGAGACAAGGTGAGCACAAAATTAGGCCTGAAACCCTTTTCGCGGAGGGTCTAGTTAACCGGTTATTCCGGTTTGGGATAGTCTTTCAGCACCTCGAGTGATTTGTCGATCATTTCCTGGGGATACTCATAGTTGCTTAACTCGCCGTTGATATAGGCTTCGTAGCCTTTGAGGTCCATGAGACCATGGCCGGACCAGCCGATCAGAATCACTCTTTCCCTGCCTTCTTCTTTTGCCTTCTTTGCTTCCTCAATACCGGCGGCGATGGCGTGGGTGGTTTCCGGCGCCGGAATAAATCCTTCCGTGCGCGCCCAGAGCATGCCGGCGGCGTAGCAGTCCAGCTGGTTCAGGGCGGCGCCTTCAACCAATTTATCCTGGCACAGCCGGCTGACCAGCGGCGCCATGCCATGATACCTCAGGCCGCCGGCGTGCATCGGTGCCGGAATGAAATCATGTCCCAAGGTATGCATGGGCAGCAGTGGAGTGGTTTTCGCCAGGTCGCCGAAATCGTAAGCGTATGGACCTTTGGTAAGGGTGGGACAGGCGGTTGGTTCGGCGCCGATAACGCGAATCTCGCGGCCTTGAATCTTATCCCGGATATAGGGAGCGGCCAGGCCGGCGAAATTAGAGCCGCCGCCTATGCAGCCGATGACGACATCGGGGTAAGCACCGATCTTCTCCATCTGTTTTTGAGCTTCCAAACCGATAATTGTCTGATGCAGACAGACAAAGTTGAGGACGCTGCCGAGAGAATAACGGGTGTTTTCACTGGAAACAGCATCCTCAATGGCTTCACTGATGGCGATCCCCAGACTGCCCGGGGTGTCGGGGTATTCTTCCAGAACGGCGCGGCCGGTGGCGGTGTCTCGGGTGGGACTGGGAACGCAGTTGGCGCCCCAGGTCTGCATCATCAGTTTACGAAATGGTTTCTGTTCAAAGCTTACCCGCACCATATAAACCTTCAGCTCCAGTCCGAATTGCTGAGCGGCAAAGCTGAGAGCACTGCCCCATTGACCCGCACCCGTTTCGGTGGTCAGGCGGCGGATGCCGAATTCCTTATTGTAATAAGCTTGGGCGATGGCGGAATTGGGCTTGTGACTGCCGGCGGGGGAAACTCCTTCATTTTTATAGAAAATCTTTGCCGGGGTTTGCAGTGCTTTCTCCAGGCCGACGGCTCTCTGCAGCGGGGATGGACGCCAGAGCAGCAGTTTTTCCAGTATTTCCTCCGGGATGTCGATCCAGCGATTCTGATCCATCTCCTGTTCCACCAGGTTCATGGGAAAGACCTTGCCCAGATCTTCGGGATCAATCGGCTGGCCCGTGGCCGGATTCAGCGGCGGGCTCAAAGGGGTGGGCATGTCGGCTTGAATGTTATACCATTGGCGCGGTATCTCATCGTCTCGTAAAATTACTTTCAGTTCCTGCATGATAAATGGCTCCTTCGAATTTTTTGATTGTGCATTGATTGACGCGCAAGCTAAGATTGTTTAGCGAGCGTGGATGTGAAATCGCATGGCCTGAAGCGCCATGGCGACATGGATTATTTGCTCTGAGCGTCCGGATTGATCGGTTTGTCGTCAAGATATTCAATTGATTCCCGCCAGTATTTCTTTGTTTCCAGCGGTGTGGCGTCCAGTTGCCAGAATTGGGTCATCCGTCTTTCTTTTACTATGGGGCCTTCTCCTTTTTGAAGCAGATAGCGACTCAGAGTTTCCGGAGCAATTTCTGCTTGCGGCTGAAAGTCGTCGGAAACGAAGTACCTAATCAGAGATTCAAAGAGTCCGCAAGTCTCCGGCTGTCCTTGCCGCAGACCGGTGAAATTGAATCCGGAAATGAGCAATCTGCCTTTTCCCACTCGCAATTCAAAAGAAAAGTCCGCTTTGCCGCCAATGGAGGCGCAGTAATGGGAAAGCTTGATCGGGATGTTGACAAGTTCTTTTTCAAAGTATGTGCGGCGAGGCAGGTCGGCGACCAGGATGCAGTCAGAGTTGAATTTCAGAAAAGCTTCCTTGTCGAAACCTTTTGGCTCATCGAAGCAATCAAGCAGGCCGTTGGAATTTTCGTAATGCTCGGTGTCGGCCAACTGGAGCATATGAAAACCGCTGAGCAGAGGACTGCGGCGAATCGCTTCCAAGGTAAGTTTCCAGCTTAAGAATTGGAATCTGCGACTGGCTTCGCAAAGCTGTGAGTAATTTTTTTCATGCCCTTTCTGGCGCACCAGTTTGCGCAGCTCGGCCAGCCACCATGGAGGTTGGATTTGATAGCGGGAGAACTTTTCTTCCAATGCATGCAGGTCCCGTAAGCCGACATAATGACAGACTTCATGAGCCACAATCGGCCGAGGAGCCGGGATTCGCCGGGCGATTCGCCAGTTGCTGTTTTCCTGATCTTCAGGCTCAATAACTTTCAGATCTTTGCAGGAGCCTATATGCAGGAGATTCTGAGTATTTTCAAACATGTCGTAACTATGGCCGAAAGGAAAATAATAGCCCATGTGCTGAACATCCAGATCAACCGCTTCCCGGTCGAATTCCCCGCGCGAACATGTGTCGAGGAAAAAACGATTGGGATCCAGTGTGTGAGTCAGATCGTAAAGTTCCCGACAGAAAGGGTTCCGTCCCGGCTCATCGATTTCGTTGCCCATGCAGTAGACCATCAAGGAGGGATGGTTTCGCAGCCGCAGAACCATTTTTTCCCATTCCTCTCGATTGAGTAATTCGCCTTCGTTGGTCATGGCCGAACGTTATTTTTGATATTTGCCGAAATATTTGCGCATTTCCACATGAATGAAGATGCCGAGTTCATCGGCCGCGCGCATACATTCTTCACTCGGCACCCGCGAATGAAAGCGAATAAGATTGAATCCATGTTCTTTAGCCTGGCGAATGTTCTCGGCGTAAAATTCCGCTTCGGGAAGGTTTTTGAAGTTTGGATGGTCGTGGGCTTCGCGCCCGCGGATATAGCCTTTAACATAGAAAGGCTGATTGTTCAAGTAGAGAGAGTCGCTTGTAACTTCAAGTTTGCACATACCGAAAGGTTGTTCTATGGTTTGAGCGGAACCTTCTTCTGATGGGGATATGCGGAGTGTGTAAAGGTGGGGTGTGTCCACGTGCCAGGGAATAAAGTCATCTATTTGTATTGAAAAACAAGTTGGGCGGCCGGGTGAGGCAGGGGTTTGTTCTCCTTGCATAAGGGCGCAACCATTACTTAACAACTCCCATGTAAACGGACTGGTTATGTTTTTCGGAGTTGTGAAGCTTACTTGGGCTCTGCTTTCGTCAAAGAACGGTTGAATGAAAATATCCTGCATAGGTTCATCCTAAAGATTCTGGGTTGCTCGGCAAATGCATAATGCGGCTTGATCGCAACGCTTCAAATTAACCAGCGAATGTATTGCTTCAATGAAAAAAATCAATTCAACAAGAAATTTTGATTTTCCAGCCTGAATAATTCAGTGGGTTTCACGAAATTATAAGAAGTGCATTATAGAAGCCTTTTCGCAAGTGGAGTTAAACAAGGCGTTCTATTTGCGCATGCAAGCCCGGTACTCGGCGCGGCGCGCCCGATACCCGGGAGGAAACAGCGGCTGATGTAGGTCGTAGGATGATTTAAACAAACAGTCGGAAAACGATAGCGGGCGATCACCACACTAGTTACGGCTCGACATGCGAGAGCGGTTGACGATTGGGACGCGCTTTGCTCGTAATCCTTTATCCTCGCCCGCTCGCTGAAACTCGCTGCAACTGACATCTGAAGGCGGAACTCCGGCAGTTTAACGCGCTAAACAACGTGACGTCTCATAAGCGCGCCAAGATAAATTTATTTTTTTCAGAATCTTTCTTTTTTCCGAAATTGGGGCGCTTGCCTGAACAGGCTTCTTGCTAGAAGCTATGCGAAAAGGTGTTTCCGGTCTCTACATGCACAAAACAATAAAACTTTGTCTTGTCCGCCTCAGGCGGATCTCGCACCTAGTCGGAAACAAAAAACTGAATTGAAAAAGGTGCACGACTAAGCTCGCGACAAAGCGTTGTAACACCCAGGTCTCACTCTCGGGGTATCAGGCGCTTGGCGCCGGTGGCGGGGCTTGTATGAAACTTAATGTGAATCCCTATGGGATGGCTGTGACTAAAAATAATTAATCGGGGCAGTGGTTATGATTGCTATTCTTTACCATGCGGTTAAATTAAAATCCCGGGAAAAGGGCAGTTTAATAAAAATGTAGGAGAATTGCTGATGGCGTGTCGCACTGATATACATAAAGTAATGATAATCGGTTCCGGACCGATAGTTATCGGCCAGGCCTGTGAGTTTGATTATTCCGGTACCCAGGCCTGCAAAGCGCTTAAAGAACTGGGCTATGAAGTTCTTTTGGTCAATTCCAACCCAGCCACCATAATGACTGATCCGGAAACCGCGGACATTACTTATATTGAGCCGCTTAACGTACGCACCTTGACGGAGATAATCGAGAAAGAGAAGCCGGATGCTCTTTTGCCTAACCTCGGCGGGCAGACGGGGCTCAATCTGGCTTCGGCGCTGGACAGGAAAGGAGTGCTGGAACAGCATGGGGTGCAGGTAATAGGGGTTAATCTTGAAGCCATTCAGCGGGGGGAGGACCGGATTGAATTCAAGGCCGCCATGGATCGGCTGAAGGTGCCGATGCCGCAGAGCGAGCCGGCTTTCAGCGTTGATGAAGCGGAAAAGATTGCCGCCGAGGCGGGGTACCCGGTGGTTTTGCGTCCAGCCTACACCCTGGGAGGTACCGGCGGCGGCATGGTTTACAATGTCGAGGAATTGCGGGCCGTGGCGGCTCGGGGGATTGCCGCCAGCATGGTGGGGCAGGTTCTGGTTGAGGAATCAGTCCTGGGCTGGGAGGAACTGGAAGTGGAGGTGGTGCGGGACGCGAAGAATAAGATGATTACGGTGTGCTTCATTGAGAACGTTGATGCCATGGGGGTGCATACAGGCGATTCATTCTGCACCGCTCCGATGATGACCACTCCTGAATCAGTGCAGCAACGGCTGCAGGATTACGCCTGGCGCATTGTCGAGGATATCGGAGTGATCGGCGGCACCAATGTTCAATTCGCTTATGATCCGCACAGTGATCGGATTGTGGTTATCGAAATCAATCCGCGAACCTCTCGTTCGTCGGCGCTGGCTTCCAAGGCCACAGGATTTCCGATCGCTTTGGTCTCGGCTAAACTGGCGGCGGGCATGACGCTTGATGAGATGCCTTACTGGCGGCGGGGCACTCTGGATAAATACACGCCCGCCGACGGTTATGTGGTGGTGAAGTTCGCTCGCTGGGCCTTCGAGAAATTTAAGAATGCCGAAGACCGTCTGGGCACGCAGATGCGGGCGGTCGGCGAGGTGATGAGTCTCGGCAGAACCTATAAAGAGGCCTTGCACAAAGCGATACGTTCTCTGGAGATAGGCCGTTACGGTTTGGGCTTTGCCAAAGATTATCACCGGCGTTCTCTGTCTGAACTGCTGGAGCTTTTGAATGTCGCCAGCAGTGAAAGACAGTTTATTATTTACGAAGCGCTGCGTAAAGGCGCTACGGTGGCACAGCTGCGTGAGCTCACATGGATCAAGGAGTGGTTTCTGCAGCAGATGAAAGAACTGGTTGAACTGGAGGAACAGATACTGGCGCATAAAGGGGAGCTGCCTGCCGATGAATTGCTGATGCGGGCCAAGCAAGACGGTTTCGCCGATAATTACCTGGCCTTTCTGCTGGAGATTCCGGAATCGCGGGTACGGAAGCGTCGGCAGCAGCTGGGGATGGCTCAACACTGGGATCAGGTGCCGGTCAGCGGCGTTGAAGGGGCGAGCTATTATTATTCCACTTATCATCCTCTCTCGAAGCTGGCTTCCGCGGTGAGCGCGAAACCGGCGATGGAATCGGAAAAGGTGCTGGTGCTTGGCGGCGGTCCGAACCGGATAGGACAGGGCATTGAATTTGACTATTGTTGTGTGCATGCCGCTTTTGAACTGCGTGACATGGGGCTGGATACGATCATGGTCAATTGTAATCCGGAGACGGTATCCACGGATTATGACACTTCAAACCGCCTTTATTTTGAGCCCCTCACGGTGGAGGATGTGCTCAGTATTTATGAACAGGAAAAACCGAAGGGGCTGATTGTCCAGTTCGGCGGCCAGACACCGCTGAATATCGCCGGACAACTGGCCGAGGCCGGAGTTCCAATTCTCGGCACTCCTCCGGACATGATAGATCTGGCCGAGGATCGTGATCGTTTTCGGCAGATGATGGAAAGGCTGGAAGTGCCGATGCCGGAGTCCGAAATGGCCGCCGATCTTGATGAAGCGTTGGCGGCGGCTGAACGGATCGGTTATCCGCTGATGCTGCGGCCTTCTTATGTCCTCGGCGGGCGCGGGATGGAGGTGGTTTACGACGAGGATATGCTGCGGGAGTATGTGAAAAATGCGGTTATTGTCACTCCCGACCGGCCGTTGCTGATGGATCGTTTTCTGGAGCAGGCCATGGAGGTGGAAGCTGATGCTTTGGCCGACGGTAAAGACGTGTTTATTCCAGCGCTGATGGAGCATATTGAGCAGGCCGGGGTGCACTCCGGGGATTCGGCCTGTATTTTACCGACGGTTCACGTGAAAGCGGAGCATCGCCGGCTGATTGAGGAATATACCCGGCGCGTGGCTCAGGCCCTGGGGGTGGTCGGGCTGATGAATATGCAATACGCTATTTGCGAGGACAAGGTGTATATGCTGGAAGCCAATCCTCGCGCCTCGCGAACGGTGCCGCTGGTTTCCAAAGTGTGCCACTTGCCGATGGCACGTCTGGCCACTCGCCTTATGATGGGTGAGAAACTGGCTGACCTGCGGCTGCGCCACCGCCGGTTGTCGCATTACGGCGTCAAAGAAGCGGTGCTGCCTTTCAATATGTTTCCAGAGGTTGATCCTCTTTTGGGGCCGGAGATGCGTTCCACCGGCGAGGTGCTGGGGCTGGCTGAATCAGAGGGACTGGCTTTCTATAAGGCGGAAGAAGCGGCGGGATCGCCGCCGCCTCTTAAGGGGGCGGTGCTGTTCACCATCGCCGAACGCGATCAGGGGGAAGCTCTGGCGGAGGCGGCTCAGGGCTTTCAGCGGCTGGGATTCAGAATTCTGGCCACCGAAGGCACTTCCGCTTTCCTGCGACAGCATGGAGTTGAATCTGAAGTGGTCAAAAAGCTGCATGAAGGGCGTCCCAACCTGGTTGATGTAATCATGAACGGCGAGACCCAGCTGGTGATTAACACGCCGGCGGGCAAGCAGAGTCAGCATGATGATTCGTACATTCGAAAGAACGCGGTTAAATACCGGGTGCCTTACATTACCACGAACGCCGGCGCCCGAGCCGCGGCCGGCGGTATCGAAGCGATGCTGAAAGGCCGGGAACAGGTGAAGTCATTGCAGGAATATGATCAAAAAGAAAAAGATTAAGTGTGGCTATTTTTTCCGACTTTAGAGCGTTGTTTGCCGAGTCCCCGATCTTCACTCTCGGGCTGCTCCTTTTTGTGGGGTACTTGATCAGTCTTGCAGCAAGGAAACTTCATTTGCCCGGCATTACCGGTTATATTTTCGCCGGCTTGCTGATGGGCAACGCCACCACCGGCATCCTGCCGAGCGGCTTGTATGAGTCTTACAGTATGATCACTGAAATCGCCGTTGGACTGGTGGCTTTGATGATTGGCGCTGAGTTCGCCTGGCATAAGCTGCGCAAGATCGGACGCTCGATTGTCGTTATCATGCTGGCGCAGCTGCTGGCGGTGTTCGCTTTGGTGTCCGGCATGCTGGCGGTCTTCGGCCTGGCGTTGCCTTTCGCTCTGTTGCTGGGAGTTGTCGCGGTGGCCACGGAACCGACCGCCACGGTGGCGGAAGTGCAGTCCATGGGCGCGCGCGGCAGATTCGTTGATTATCTGTTCAGTGTGGTGGCTCTTGATGACGCCGCCTGTGTGATTCTTTTCTCCCTGGTTTTCGCTTTCGTCTCTCGGTTATGGGCGGACGGCGCGGTGGATAACTTTATGGCGCTGGGACAGTTCGGATGGGCGTTGACGGAAATATTTCTTTCCCTCTTTCTCGGGTGTGTCGCGGGTTTTCTGATTTACTGGATGATACGCCATAAACAGGGACGGAATGAAATACTTATTGTTTCTCTGGGGGTCATGCTGATCACCACCGCCCTGGCACTGACACTGCATATTTCACCACTCTTAACTAATCTGACAGCTGGCGCCGTCCTGATCAATATTTCCCCTCGGAATCATCGGGTGCTGCGTATTTTCGAGTCCTTGACACCGCCGATATACGCGCTTTTTTTTGTTCTCGCCGGCACCAAGCTCGATCCAAGGCTGCTGCTGGAAACCGGAGTGGTTGTCTGGGGCGGGATTTATATTCTTTTTCGTGGCTTTGGGAAGTATTTCGGAGTTTATTTAGGCTGCCGGATGAGCGGAGTCGGGCCTCCTTTAAGGGAGAATCTTGGTTACTGTATGCTGCCGCATGGAGGTGTGGCGCTCGGGCTGATTCTGCTGATTCAGACTTCACCGATCGTCGGACGCATGGACATTCCAGGTTTCGAGGCGATGCTGACCACCATGCTGAATATAGTTCTGCTGTGTGTTTTCTTCAGTGAACTGACTGGTCCGCCGCTGACCAAGATGGGGCTTGCCCGGGGCTGTGAAATCGATTCGGAATAGCGAGAGGCGGGAAGCAGGTGGGGGAATTGCCGCTGGCTAGAGGTTATGCGAAAAGGTGTTTACGGTCTATACACGCACGAATAATAAAACCTTGTCTCGCACCTGTTTCCAAAAAAGTGGGATTTGAATTGTGACGAAAGAAAGATTCAGCTGTGGAAATCGATAAGATGACCGCCAAACTTGCCAGTGTCTGGAAACGAGAAGAAGATGAAGAGTACATGGAATGAGGTGCGAGACAAAGTTTATAATACAGATGTAAGCATTATTGCGGGGAGACTCGCCGCATAGTCAGAAACAACTGATAACAAGAGCGTTGTGAAAAAGAAAGCCGTCGCTTTCTTGACAGAACTATTATTAATAAGGGGAGGTCTCATAATGATGTGGCTCTAAGTTTGTTCTATGGCCACGTGGATGCGGGTATGGTGTGGAATTTTATTGCCACTTTCTATGAAGATCGTTTGGATGTGATACCGGTCGATCACGATTTTCCGGAAATCCGGGTCACCTTGTGTATGCTCAATCACGCTCAGGACCGGGAGGCGGCGGAAAAATTTATGCGCCTGGCGACTTCGGAGTTCGGGCGGGAAGTTTTTGCTGACAAGGGGTACATAGTCAAATGACCGCCGGGATATGAAGGCGAAAAACGCTTCCGCCTTCCGCTCTCAAGTCCGCTTCCACTCGTCCTTTGTGTTCTTCGGCTATGCCATGAACCACGGCGAGGCCGAGGCCGGTTCCTTCTCCGGCGGCTTTGGTGGTGAAAAATGGATCAAATATTTTGCCGATATGCGCTTTGTCAATTCCCGCTCCGTTGTCTTTGACGGCTAAAATCAATTCGCGGCTGCCGTTATTCTGATGCGGATACCATTCCACTTCCACCTCGCCTCCCGGAGCGGCTTGAATAGCGTTTCGCAACAGGTTGACCAGTGCCTGCTCCAGACGATGCGGATCCGCCAGCAGGTTTGCATTTTTATCGCCGGAGGTTTTGATTACGGTTTGCTGACTTCTCGCTTCATGGGAAACCGCGGCTATGGTGGTTCGAACCAATTGTTCGACATGCACCTGGCTGACCTCAATCTTGTTTCGGCTGCTGAAATCTCGCAGCTGGCGGATTATTCTCTCCATTTTCTCTCCGGCCTCCCGGATGGCCTGCAGCGAGTTCAAAATCGGCTCCGGAAGGTCTTTCTGTTTTAAAGTGCGTTGAACCTTGGCATCTATCAGGCTTAGGGGATTTCCCAATTCATGGGCGACTCCCGCCGCTAATTCTCCGATCGCCGCTAGCTTTTCGGCTTGTCGCAAGCATTCTTCCAGTTCTCTCTGGCGCTTACGCTGATCTTCGATTTCTTTTTCAGCTTGAGCGATGTTATCCATCATCAAGTTGAAATGTTTGCCGAGGCTGGCAATTTCGCGAGGCCCCCCGTCTGTGTAACGCTGGTGCCGGTCGCCGTCAGCGATTTGTCGCATTGTTTGCGAAAGTTTGTTCAAATGTCTGCCGAAACCGCGGTGATGGCCGTAGAGAACCAATCCGGTTAATCCGAAAAAGGCCAGAAAGAAGCCGCCCAGCGCTCTGTAGCGCAGATTGCTGATTTGTTCATGGAAGTCACTTCGCCGACGCGTCAACTGCAGAAGGGCGGTGATTCTGCCGCCGGAATCAGTCAAGGGTACAAAATAAGAATAAACTTCCGTGCCGCCGATCTCGCCGAATTCTCCATGTCTTTCGCCTTCTGCCACCCTTTCGGTCACCTCGTCACTGTCTATTTCACTTTTCTGCTTCTCATCATCTTTCGAGGTTTCGTCAGTTTCTTTTTCTTCATCTATCACAGGGTCGGTGATTTTCTTTCCTTCGGCGTCGTATAGATAAGCACCGTAAACATGGCTCATTTCAAAAGCCGACTCCAAAGCCTGGGCAATACTGCCGTCCCTCTCTTGTGACACAGCATGGTTCAGCGGTTTTTTGATTGCTCGAGCCACTACTTCCAAGTCATTCTGCATTCTTTCCTCGACCTGCTTTTCAAAAGCCCGCAATCCCCACCAGCCGGCGACCGCCACGGCAATCCCCATTGGCAATAGAACATAAAGGATCAAAGCTGTGCGTAGATTGGAGTGCGGGCGCCAGGACTCCAGTTTTTTCAAAATGGAGCTGCCGATACCGCCTGAAACCTTTTCTTTTTTTGTTTCTTTGTTACAGAACATATTTAATCTCCGTATTGAACACAGGAACAAGCGTTAGACCTTTGCGCGGAGGATCTAGCTAGAGGTTATACGAAAAGGTATATTGCGCATTCCTGGGTTCAACTTTGTCCCGAACCATATTCCATTCCTGATAAAAGCATAAAAAATAAATAGATTGTAGTTCGGGACAAGGTTCGAGACAAGGTTTTATTCTTCGTGCGTGTATAGATCATAAACACCTTTTCGCACACCCTCTAGCTAGAGGTTATGCGAAAAGGGTTTTGTGGAGCTCACAAGCTCGAAAGTTGCTGTGCGTTCCACGGCCAATTGGATTAAGGCGAAAGATTATGATGAAAGATTAAGGGAAAACGGGTGCGCCCCTTAATCTTTTGCCTTGATCTTTCGCCTTAATTTCGTGTCCGAATTCTTAGCTTTGTGTTTCCCTCGTCGCGCACTTTGTCAAAAAAGCCGGAATGACGGCTGAAGACAAATCAAATTACCAAAACCTCCAGGTTAACGAGAACAGGAACAACCGACATAGTGCGCGACAAGGTTTAGGAGGCCATCCCATGGGATGACTGGGGCTCAATAAGTCTTTGACCGCTGGCTGAAAACAGAGTTCCTGGCCGCCTTTCTAGAGGTTATGCGAAAAGGTGTTTATGGTCTATACACGCACGAATAATAAAATCTAGTCTTGTCCGCCTCAGGCGGATCTCGCACCTTGTCTGGTTTTCTTTCGATTCCTCATTTTTTGGACTAAGTGCGAGACAAGGTGCGAGACAAGGTGAGCACAAAATTAAGCCTCAACCCCTTTTCGCGGAGGGGCTTTCCATACAATTCGCCAAATCAGGCTTTAAACAGGATGAAATTTTATTAAGAAGTGTTATTTTTAACCATGGTTCGCATGAATGTGTCCCTGGCCAGAACTTAGTTGCAAAACTTAACGAACGTATTACACTCTTTAAAATTTCGACAGGAGATCGGGAAACCATGGTGAAAGCGCTGAAGCGTAAGGAAAATTTTCAGTCCCGGCGGGGGCCGGTTGTTCTAGTGATTATGGACGGTATAGGTTATGGCCGTTATGAGCAGGGCGACGCAGTGCGCAGCGCCTGTACTCCCAACCTGGATTGGCTGCACGCTAACTGTCCCGCCGCCAGCCTGCAGGCGCACGGCACGGCCGTCGGCCTGCCGAGTGATGAGGATATGGGTAACAGCGAAGTTGGGCACAACGCCATCGGCGCCGGCCGGGTGGTGGCGCAAGGCGCGAAACTGGTCAACCGTTCGATCGAATCGGGCACTATGTTTGAACAGGAGGCCTGGCGGGAGCTGGTGGATAATTGTCTTCAACACAATTCCGCTATGCATTTTATCGGCCTTTTCTCCGACGGCAATGTACACAGCAACATCGGCCATCTGCGGGCGATGCTGGAACAGGCCGCCCGCGAGAAGGTGCAGAAGGCCAGAGTTCACGCCTTGCTTGATGGACGGGATGTGGGGGAGACCTCCGCTTTGGAGTATGTAGACCCGTTTGAGGAATTTTTACAGCGCCTTAATCAGGAATACGGAGTGGATTACCGCATTGCCTCCGGCGGCGGCCGTATGTACATAACCATGGACAGATACGGCGCCGACTGGGGTATGGTGGAGCGCGGCTGGAACACCCATGTTCACGGTCAGGGACGGCAGTTCGGCAGCGCTCGGGAAGCCATCGAACAATTGCGCTCGGAAAGCGGCGCCATCGACCAGGATCTAGGAAGTTTTGTGGTGGCGGAAAACGGCGAACCGGTCGGCAAAATTGAGGATAATGATTCGGTTGTCTTTTTTAATTACCGAGGTGACCGGGCGCTGGAAATAACCGCCGCTTTCGAAGAGGATGACTTCTCTCATTTCGATCGCGGCCGCCGTCCGCGGGTGAAGTACGCCGGTATGATGGAGTATGACGGCGATCTGCATGTGCCCCGTAGATTCCTGGTGCCGCCGCCGGTGATTGAAAACACGGTCGGCCAGTATTTATGCCAAAGCGGTGTGCGCTCGCTGGCCATCAGCGAAACACAGAAATTCGGACATGTGACCTATTTTTACAACGGCAACAAAACCGGCCTGATCAATGAACAACTGGAACAGTACGTGGAAATTTCCTCTGATCAGGTTCCTTTTGAACAGCGTCCATGGATGAAGGCCGCCGATATTGCCGATTATGTCATGGAATCAATTGATAGTGGAAAGTTTGACTTTATCCGCCTCAATTTCGCCAACGGCGACATGGTCGGCCACACCGGCGTTTATCAGGCGGCTCAGATCGCGGTTGAAACCGTCGATCTATGCTTAGGCAGACTCAGAAAAGCGATTGCCAAGGCCGGCGGGGTTATGGTGGTTTCCGCGGATCACGGCAATGCCGATGACATGTTCGAGCACGACAAAGACGGCGGCGTGAAACAGGAGAATGGTATTTCCAAGGTAAAAACCGCTCATTCACTGAATCCGGTGCCCTGTCTGATCTACGATCCGGAAAATCAAGGTGAGTATCAGCCTCGGCTACGGGAGGGGCTGGGGATCAGCAGCCTGGCGGCCACTTGCATCGAACTGCTCGGGTTCAATCCGCCGGAGGAATATGATCCCAGTGTGTTGCAGTGGAAGATTTAATACGGTTGAATGGCGAGCACCCGTCCGGAAAGGTTTTATGCCCCTACCGGGCTTCGTTCGTTGTTATTGGCGGTTGACGATAACGGCGACGAGAACGGATCACGAGTGTCATAATCGTTTACCATTATCGTCGCCGATCTCGTTAACCGCTGTTTCTGTTCCGGAGTATCCGGCGCATCGCGCCCGAGGCGGGGCTTATGTGAGACACAATTTTGAATGTTGAATATTGAATGGTGAATTTTGAAGTGGAGCTGCCTGGTCTGCCCGAAACTCAACATTCAGAATTCAACGATTCAAGATTGACAAACTCTCCATAAGTGAGGTTGCTTATTCGCGGTTTGAAAAGTTCAAAGTCTCACATAATCCGCACCGCCTCCCGGCGCAATCATGCGCCGTACTCACCGGTAAAAAAGGTGTAACTTCCCCAAAAAAATCACTTGACAACAAGATTTATACCGCTACATTGTTTGCTTTGTCCAATAATTCCATCTTTAATCGATGAACACATTTGAGCACACCACGACAAAAAGTCTATGATCGATGATGTCTCAAGAGACGTTGGAATTCAGTGGAAATAAATTTTTAACACCCTTAGGCTGATGAAAAATCGAAAGAATAAAATTTACCAGGGTTTCCAGGGATTAGTCTGTCTTCTGGTGCTGCTGACGTTCGTTTTTTCTCCCAGTCTTCATATTATTGAACACGCTTTCGAAGATGCGGGTCATGGCCACTCCCATTGTGGACATATTGATCATACCTGTTCCAGCGACATTGACAATCCCGAGAACCGTGATTCGGTAAAGCCATCTAATCCTTCCCCCTCAGCTGTGGCTGCCACGGCTTCTGGCAGTGTTTTGGAAGAGGACTGCAGTCGCTGTCGTGATATGCATCTTCTCTCCTTGAACTCTCCGGATTTACCGGCGGCTGATTTGCTGTCATCATTGGTGCGGGCGGAGGAAAAGAAACTTTTCTTGTCAACCCCGGCGGAAGCAATATTTCCGCCTCGTAAACAGGCCCGGGCGCCTCCCTTTCCTTGTCAGACTTCCTGACAAGCAGGATTTTTCATCTTGCTTACCCCCCCCTTTTTTGAAACCCTAATTTAATTCAGAACGGTTTTTGCATTCTGCCCAATAATCGTTTGTGCGCGGGAATGATTGAGCATGCGACTTTTGGGCTCCAAAACCGCATATTGGTGAAAAGTGCATTGTTCATCATTTTTTCACGCTGCTTTGTTTTGATTTGAGCGGCATGATTTTATGAACGGGACCTCTTTCTATTTTTCTCCAATAGTGGTTGTCAGAACTTCCGAATACCGGTTCGGCATAATTTGCAATAACTAAACATAAGGAATTTGATCAATGCAGTCATATTTATATAAACGCGTGTTTTGTATAGTGCTATTTATTACGGCCGCGGGAATGGTTCCGCTGCTGGCCCGTGATTTATCCGCGGAAGATACAGCGGATGAAGTGGAAGCTTTGCGCCGTGAGCTGCGGGAAATGCGGGCGGAACAGGAAAAGCGCGAGCGCCAGCTGGAAGCTATGGAAGAGCGACTGGCGGAATTGGAAATTGAGCCGGAGGAAGAGGCTCCGGTTTATATCGAACCGGGCCGTCCAGACGGCGCCGCCACCTTGCCGGATATCAGTATCATCGGCGATATCCGCGGAGAATTCGGGCCGGGACTGGATGATGATGTGTTCCTCGAAGAACTGGAGCTGGCGGTCGGCGGCTTTATTTATCCGCAGATAAGAGCGGATGCCTTCGTTGCCCTGCATAAGCATGGCGATGACTATGAAGTGGAGCTGGAAGAAGCCTACGTCAGTTTTCTTGATCTTGGCGGCGGTTTCGCCGCCCAGGCGGGGAAAAAACTGATCGGTTTCGGCAAGCTCAACCCGATTCACGAGCACGCCTGGAATTATGTCAGCCGCCCGCTGGTGCTGGATAAATATCTGGGCGACCATGGATTGGCCGGGAATGGCGTGAATCTTACCTGGCTGGCACCGCTGCCCTGGTTCCTGCAGCTTGAGCTCGGGGTTTGGGATTTGGCTGATGACAGCCACGATCACGGGCACGACCATGGGCATGGCCACGGGCACCATCACGCCTCTCCTATTTCCGGCAGCGCGGTCTCAGGCCGAGTGTGGAGCGGATTCGCCGTCGGCGACGACAGGGATCTGGAGGTCGGTTTCAGCACCATTCACGGTAAGGGCGATCATCATGATCAGGAGCGCGACCGGGTCAGTCTGTATGGGATGGATTTAACCTATACCTGGCGCGGCACGGGATTTGAGCGATTGCTCTGGCGCAATGAGGTCATTTACAATGACCGGGAGCGCGCCACTCATAATCGCCGGACCTGGGGCTTTTACAGCGGCGCCAACTACCGCTGGAACCAGCACTGGGATGCCGGGGCGCGGTATGACTGGGTGGAACCCTCGGCACGGAATCCACGGGCCGAAGACATGGGAACAGTGAATCTTACCCGTTCTCTGACTGAGGAAACGCGTTTGCGTGTCGAGTTCAGTCACGACTTCAGCAGTGACTATATGGCCACGGTGCAGTTCCTCTTCGGACTGGGGCCGCACGCCCATCCGCTCGAGTAGTTTGATCTTAAAATAAATTAATTATGGAGAAAAAATAATGAAACATAGCAAAACAATCCTTACTTTTGTGTTCTTTCTAGTTCTGTCTGTCGGTTCGCTCCAGGCGCGTTCTTTGAGGGTGGTGACTACCGTTCCCGACCTTAAGGATATCGCTGAAAAAATCGGCGGCGAGCAGGTGTCGGTCAGTTCGTTGTTGAGCGGGAATCAGGATCCGCATTTTATCGAACCGCGTCCCTCCATGGTGGCGAGGGTGCGTCGGGCGGACCTGTTTATCGTCATCGGCATGGAACTGGATGTCTGGGCCTTTTCCTTGATTGACGCGGCCCGCAATCGCAACATCACTCCGGGTGAGTCAGGCTATCTGAACGCCTCCGCCAGGATTGAAAAGCTGGATGTGCCGGAGCCCGGCACTCGGCTTGACGCTTCCAAAGGACATGTGCATCCGAGCGGCAATCCGCACTATAATCTGGACCCGCTCAACGGGGTTGTTGTGGCGGAAACAATTGCCTCTCGACTTTCGGAACTGCGTCCGGAGTACGCGGATTATTTTGAAAGCAACCTGGAACGGTTCACTGAAGAAGCCCGGCGGGTTACTGAAGAGATATCCGAAGCCTTGGCGAAATATGAAAACATTTCCATGATTGCTTATCATGAGAGCTGGGAATATTTCGCTGAGCGTTTTGGAATAGAAATCGCCGGCACACTGGAGCCGCTGCCCGGCGTTTCGCCGACTTCCCGGCATCTCAGCCGAATGGTGCGGACTGCTGAAGATGAAAATGTTGATTTCATTATCCAGGCTTCCTTCTATGACCAGCGGCCGGCGAACTTCGTCTCTCGGCAGACCGGTCTGCCGGTTGTCGTGGCGCCGGCTTATGTCGGCGGCATGGAAGGAGCGGATGATTATTTCGCCATGTTCCGCTTGATCCAGGCTAAAATCGTGGAAGCGCTTGGCCGATAGATAAATCGCCAGGGCAATGACCAAAACCGCGGTTCAGGAAACGTTTCCTGAACCGCGGGATCCTATGTCATTGGTCAGTTTTTTTATAGCCACAAAAAACACAAAAAGTCACAAAAAATGGAGCGGCCGCGTCCCCGCGGCCATATAATGGAGGGCGAGCAGCTTGCCTGAGCCACACGAAGAGTGGTCAGGTCCCCGCGAGCCAAAACAGAGTCCGTTCCCCAGCGAGCACACCTTAATGGCTGCGAGGACGCGGCCTCTCCCGAGGTGTTGCCCGAGGCTAAGTCTCTCCATCGGTGTATCCGGGGCGCTCCGCGCCGGCGGCCGAGCTTGTATGAGACCAAACACAGGATTTGTATTTGTATGATTCATTTGCATCAACTGACTGCCGGTTACGGGGGCAGTAAAGTCATTGACAAGCTGGAATGCCGAATTGAGGAAAATGATTTTTTCGGCATAGTCGGCCCGAATGGAGCCGGGAAAAGTACTCTTCTGAGGTTGATTCTCGGTTTGCAGAAACCCTGGCGCGGACAGGTTATCTGTTATCGCGGACTGCGTTTCGGCGGCTGCATGCAGCGGATAGGTATTGATGAAATTTTTCCTTTCACCGTGCGGGAGATCGTGATGATGGGGCGCGTCAGTCTTATCGGTCCTTGGAAAAGGCCGAAATCGAATGACCGTGAAAAGGTTGAGGAAAGTCTGCGAATAGCCGAAATCTCTTCACTCGCCGGCCGGCGCTTCAATCAGCTTTCCGGCGGCCAGAAACAGCGAACCCTGATTGCTCGGGCGCTGGCCGCCGAGCCGCACTGTCTGGTTCTGGATGAACCCACGAATGACTTGGATATTAAAGGCTGCCGGGAGCTGCTGCATCTGCTGAAAAAACTGCATGAAGAGTATAAGATGACCATTATCCTGGTCAGTCACGAGCTGGAACGAGTGCTTAATTACGCCGAGCGGTTCTTGTTTCTTAATCTCGACAAAGAGCCAGTTATGGTGCGGCGTCAGGAGATAGATGAGGCTGTTTTGCGGAATATTTTTGATTTCGATCTGCAATTGGACAAAGTTAACGGCAAGCTGGCGATATTATGAATACTGATTGGTCGATTTTAGCAGAACCTTTTGTTTGGAGCGGCGCGATTACAGCTCTGATTACAGCGGTGGTTTGCGCGTACTTCGGGGTATATGTGATCCTGAAAAGAATTGTTTTCGTCAGTGTCGCTTTGGCCGAAGTGGCCGGACTAGGTGTGGCCTGCGGCATGTTTTTCGGGGTTAATCATCAATTGGCGGCGGTCTCGTTCACTTTTTTGGCGGCGTTTCTGTTCTGGCTTTATTTCAGCACCGGCCATGCTTTGAAGGAGAGTTTGGTGGGGTATGTTTATTGTGTCGCCGCCGCGGCGGCGATTATTCTGCTGGCCATGAATCCGATGGCCCGGGCCCGCGGGGTGGACATTGTATCCGGAAATTTCCTTTACGCCCAGCGGCCGGAAATAATTGTGCTGGCACTGATTTCCGCCGCTGTGATTACGATTCAACTGCTGTTCGCCAAAGAGTTTATAGCCGTCAGTTTTGATCGTGATTTTGCTCGTATTTGCGGAACAAACAGTCGATTCTGGGAGTTTATACTGTATTTTTCTCTGGGCCTGACTATCAGTGCTTCGATGCGTTTGTCAGGACTGGTCTACGTATTCGGTTCTCTGCTTATTCCCGCCTGGGCCGGTTTGCTGCTGGGGCGGGGGACAATCCAGATATTTCTTATTGCGGTTTGCTTCGCCGCTTTCAACACGCTTCTTGGTTTTGCGCTTGCCTTGGTATGGGATACGCCTCCCGCGCCGACCATGGTCGTATTTTACGGGATCAGTCTGCTCTTGCTCACAAGTCTGAAAGCCGGTGTCATCCGTCTGACCCGGGCTGGAGCATGAGGTTATCCGGAAAGGTGCTTACGGTCTCTACACGCAGAAAAAATGGGTCTTCCGCAGAATCTGAGAGTATGTATGTTCGCGTGGCGATGCCAATCCGGCATGTTGTGCAGGAAGATGGCGTGCAATTGGCAGCGTAGAATTGCCGGGAAATATGCGAAATACGCGAAAAGGGCAAATTATAGCCCCGAAGGGGCGGCATCATCGTAGCCCAGGGTTAAGCAACCCTGGGTGGGGATAAGAAAAAATTGTGCCCTGAATGGGCACTTCAACCAGTCCGAAAAAACATCTCCCAGCGGATCAGCGTTCGTCAAGCGGACTTTTAACGCTGATCCCCGGCTTGTTCAGCACATGCGTGTAGATTATGGTTGTGGCCACGTCGGCATGGCCAAGCAGCTCCTGAACCGTGCGGATGTCGCTGCCCGATTCAAGCAGGTGCGTGGCGAACGAATGCCGCAGCATCTCCATCAGACGCAGACCGGCTCCATACATCAACCGTCCCATCAATCCTGCGGCACCGTCAAGCTCCGCCAGCAGGCGGCGGCATTCACTGCGGGTCAGAACCGTCGGCAGACGATGCCTCTTGTGAGCCTTTCTGTACTCCCCGAGCGCCCCCGGCTCCCGGCCCATAACCTCGCGGAAGAAGAAAACCAGGGCATTCAGCGCCTGCCGCTGCGTCGAGGCGGCAACTTTGCGGGACACCGCCAGCCAGCTCAAAACCCCCCCGATGTCGCTTTCCTTTGCCGTATCCGGCTCGCGACCGAGCCAGTCGGCGAACCGCCAAATCCAATCCCGATAAGTCCTTTCAG
>PUNB01000129.1 GCA_003552565.1 Lentisphaerota bacterium | reverse complement strand
GCCATATAATGGAGGGCGAGCAGCTTGCCTGAGCCACACGAAGAGTGGTCAGGTCCCCGCGAGCCAAAACAGAGCCCGTTCCCCTGCGGGCACACCTTAATGGCCGCGAGGACGCGGCCGCTCCCGAGGTGTTGCCCGAGACTAAGTCTCCCCTCGGGGTATCAGGCGCATCGCGCCGGGGGCGGGGCTTATGTGAAACACCGGCCACGAAGCGGTTGACGATAACGGATTACGAGTAAAGCGCATCCCATTCGTCAACCCCTCTCGTTCCGCCTGAGGCGGACTATCGTCATGCCATTCCCTTTTTTTTCGTTTTTATTCAATTCCTCACTTTTTAGATTAAGTGGGAGACAAAGTAGACACAATATTATAGTTTATCGTTCAAAAAAGTCGGTGCAGCGTTTTGAAAACCTTAAGTTCGAATCCTGGGGTGGTGGTCAGCAGCCAGCCTTCTATTCGATCCTTGAACTTTCCGCTTTTCCGTAAGTGCCGAAACAGTTCTCTGTATTTCCGCAGGGCGGTAGTCAATTGTTCTTGATTTTCCTTATCCAGACTTAGCGTCTGCAGCATGGATTTGTTAAGCAGAATTGAAATACGGGTGTGAAAAATGTGGCGACAGGCGGGGGCGACCGAGGTTTCCGTGAAATCTGATAAATGTTTCGCCACAGTCAGCAGATCGTGTGCCGCCTTCGGGTTGCTGCCTCTGGTGGTGGAATCGCTCCTGACTGAAATAAAGTACAAACACTCGTTCAGAAAATCCATGGAAGCGCAAACGTATAAAGCTTTGAAAATAAACTCTTCATCTTCAAAGAAAACACCCGTCGGGAAAGAAAGCTGCTTATTCTTTAGAAAAGCGGCTTGAAAGAGATACAGAGGTGAGCAGGTGGTCGGATCGAAGTCCATAAGGTATTGTGCTCCAGAGATTTTATTTTTCGGCATCTCCGGCGGAAAAGGGGCGGCGTCAGAGTGCCCGCCGGTCACTTCAATCCCCTGAAAAGCGATAATCTCGGGAGTGTCATTTTCCACCTGCGTTAGAAGTCGGCTCAGACAGTTTTCCCCAATCCAGTCATCGGAGTCAATGAACCATAGATACTTACCCCGCGCTTGCTGTATGGCGAAATTCCGCGCCGCCCCCTGTCCGGAGTTTTCCTGCGCAAAAAATTTAATACATTCATTCCGCTTGGCGTAGTCGCGGCAGATTTGCGGGCTGTCATCGGTTGAGCCGTCATCGACTAGGATGATCTCATATTGATTTCCGGGGATATCCTGATGCAGACAGCTGTCCAGACATTTAGGCAGGTAGGCGGCGGTGTTAAAGACCGGTATGATCATTGACAGGCGCATGACAGCTCCGTTTAGGATGATTGTCTTTATATAAGTTTATTACCAGGTAAAACCTTTGGGTGAAACACACGGCGCGAGTTTCACACAAGCCCGGCCGCCGGCTCGATGCGCCGGATATCCCGGAACAGAAACAGCGGTGAACGAGATCGGCGACGATAACGGTAAACGATTATGAGACTCGTGATCCGTTCTCGTCAACCGCCAATAACGACGAACGAAGCACGATGAACGACGAACCGTGTTTCACATAAGCAACAACTCACATTTTGCCGTTCCATCTTCATTGGCGCCAGATTGGATGCGCCCGCTTTATCACTTCGGCCAACTGATTTTTACTATGCAGCAGGAGCCAGGCGAAGATGGCCAGGGTCTGCCAGTTCCAGAATATTTCCGTTTGTCGTTCGGCCAGCAGACCGGCGGCGAGCACGAACAGAAAAATCGTTGTTTTGAAAAGATGTTCTGGAAAGTTTTTTCTTTGGCCGCCGCAGCGGTAAACCAGATAGGGTATCCAGTCCGAAAAAACCTGAGCGGTCAGTAGCGCTGCCCCTGCGAAGCTGGTGCGGGCGACGACCGCGAAAATGAAGTACTTTAACACTTGCAGGCAAGGAAATATCCAGACACGGGTGTGTTCATCCAGATAATTATAGGCGGCGAAAAGTAAACGGGTGCAGATTAGAAGTCCCATCCAGCCGGCGTATGTGATGCCAGCGTGATTCAGACTGAATTGTTCAGCCAAGGCGGCTGATCCGCCTGATAAATCCCAGGATAGTATGTAAGAGACCTGCGTCAGCACAACTCCGGGAAAAGCCAGAAGCGCGGCGACCAGCCAGGGCTGGTAGGGACTCATTCGGAATTGATTTTGTTGATAAGCCGGGGAAAGAGCCGGCTTTTCTTCGTAGGCTTCCGCTACGAGGTCATTTTCGTAATAACCGGTTTCATAAACGCACCAGAATGAGATGAGCAGCAGGACAATCCCGGCGATATGCAATAAGGGCATCGGTGCAAGCCAGCTGTAGGCCAGAATCAGGGTGACCAGCTGAATCTCCACGATCATCCAGCGAATATATCGCTGTCCGGGACGCTTGACGCATTCAAGATAACGTAACGGCAGGTAAGCATCGGTGAGGGCGGGTGTGTACCGGGCCTCCGGCCATTGAACCAACAGAGGATGTCGGGCTATTTCTAAAACAGCAAGATCGGCGGTCGAGTCGGTTACAACGACCGCGTTTTGTATGCGCTCTTCAGGAATCTTTTCCCGCGCCATTTCTTCTTTGTTTTTTTGTCGATCAAAAATTCCTCTTAGAAAACGACAGCCGATAATTTTTTCAATCGGCAGGGAGAAATGTCTGGATAAAGGCTTGACGATAAAAGTAAAACCATGAGTGGCCAGGATTATACGCGCTTTAGGGTGGACGGCCAAAGCTTCAACCAGCCGGCGGTTCTCATGTTCAGCCGCCAGTGACGCGGCTCTGTGTTGCCAAATAAACCAAGTCCAGGGAAAAAGCAGGGTGGCGGCGACAACCCGGAACCAGTCTTTGGATTCACTGCCGCGGACTGATCTGGGCAGAAAGTCCCATGGGTGCATAAGTTCGAGGACAAACAAACAGAAAGCTCCGAGAATTTTGGGACGCAGGCAGTTCAGATACTCTTCAGTGGAGTTGCGGAGAAAGAGAGTTTCATCACAGTCGAGAATCACCAAATCATGATCAGGCAAATCCCGCAGTTGTTTGATCGCCGGTTCCGGCTGCTGCCATTCAACTTGCCCACTCAATTGCACAAATCCCTGTTGTTTTTTTTGTTGACAACATTTTTCTTCTCGGCCAGACAATAGAAGACCGGGTGCAGCAGCTTTGGGTTGGGGCTGGTGTTGACCGCCCGCAGAAACCTTGTCAAGCTCCAGAAAGCCCGCCGAGCGCCTTTGTGACAGTAATCTCTGAATCTTCCTCCAACGATTTCTTCGAATCCGTGGAATTGCAGGTTACTGAAACCGGCGGAATGCAGTACTTGTTTAAGGCTGTGTTCGACAAAACCGTGCACATGCGTGATGTCGTTGAAATGATGCAGCCATCCGAATGGCGCCTGCAGGTTGGGCACCTGGAAGATCGCCCGGCCGCCGGGACGCAGACCGGCGTGGACCGCGGCCGCGAAATCGACCAGGCTGTCGGCCGGAATATGTTCAAGCACGTCCAGAACGGTGATCATGGCATATCGGCCGGCGCGTTCTTTAAGCCAGCTGGGGGTATCGTCGATCAGCTGGCAATTTAATTCGAGGGACTGGCAGAAGCGCACTGTCGAAGGTGAAATGTCCACCCCTTCATAATCCATCTGCCAGTTGCTCATGCAGCTGAGCATTTCTCCGCGTCCGACACCGATATCAAGCACTTGGCTGCCGGCTTCAGGAAAATGCTGTCGATAGTTGAATTCGAAATGGGCAAGCTTAAAGTCGGCCTGCCGGGAGCTATCAAATGAATTCTCTATGTAGTTGTCAAATATTGTTCGCAAGTGAAACCTTCCTTACGAGTTTTTTGCGGAGATTCGCGAGTCTTTGTTTGATTATCTTGCCGGTTCCGGGAAATTCCTTGTCCAGCCGCAGTCGGTCATATTCGCGGTTTATTCTCGGTTCATGTTCTTCCCAAACGAATGGCGTGTCCGGATAAGTTGGGGCGGAACAGCCGTTTTCCGTATGTGTGGCATCCGGCCCGAAGCCGATGTTGGCAGCCAGATTGATCGGCGGATAAAGAGCCAGCAGCCGGCGGCGGCAGAAGAGCAGCCCCAGCTGGAAATCCCAGGAATTGAATTTACCCTGCCTGAGAAGGCGGCCGATGCCGGTAAGACCTTTGGCCGCCTTGGCGTGACCTAAATGCTGACTGAATACACGGTGGTACTCGGCATCGCTTAGATCGGGATCCACTTGATAATGAGACCAGACTCTGCTCCAGGTGCCCCATCCCCAAATGTGCGGATAATGAGCGAGGAAAGGCCGGTTGTCTGGCCCGGCGCCCAGCAAGTTGTAACCGCAGACGGCGCCGATGGAACTGTTTTCTCTGTGAGTATTGAGCCCTTTCTCTATAAAGTGAAAAAAACGCGGCTCCGGCAGAATATCGTCCTCGAGAATAATTCCTTGATCCTCCTGAGAAAAGAACCAGGATATAGCTTCGCTGACCCCGTGTTTACAGCCGCGATTATGCTCGCGGAAAAGTTTGAAAAGCTGACAGGGCCAGTCAATCTGCTGAACAATGGTTCTGACTTCCGCCACTTTCCGCTGGTCTTCCGGGTGATTTTCCCGCGGTCCGTCGGCAGCGATGTAAAGCCGGGCGGGGCGAACCTTGCGTAACGCCTCGAAAACCTCGGCTGTGAGCCGTGGACGATTGAAAACCAAAAGTAAAACCGGCGTTTTAAGTCCACTTTCAATTGAGTTGTTTGCCGGCTCAGGAAGAATGCTTGCACCTGGAGAAAAATCAGTCATGAAAACATAAAATAGTCTTCAGACTGACTTAGGCAAGTCAGGGCGGCGCTAAGCATTAAGAATTACAGTTCAATAAAGTTGACGAGAATGGCGGTGCCGCAGTTCCCCAGGGGCGTGGGACGAGCCTGAATTCTGAAAACGTTTGTATGAGACTTGACATTTTTATGGATTAGGGCGAAAGATTAAGAGGAAAGATTAGGAAAAGACGGGTGCGCCCCTTAATCTTTTGCCCTAATCTTTCGCCTTAATCGGCCATGTAACACCCTCT
>PUNB01000119.1 GCA_003552565.1 Lentisphaerota bacterium | reverse complement strand
CGCACCTTGTCTGGTTTTCTGTCGATTCCTCATTTTTCAGACTAAGTGCGAGACAAGGTGCGGGACAAGGTGCGAGACAAGGTGAACACAAAATTCAGATATCTTGATCTCTTGTGCTTGAATGCCTTTTTTTCCGGAAAATGGCAGTTGTGCCAAGAATGTTGAATTTCGAATATTGAATGCTGAATGTTGAGGTGAAATCAGGTTTCTTGAGCATAAAAAATCAAAATTCAGAATTCAATATTCAATATTCAGAATTTAAATGGTACCGTTGAATTTTCCTTGAGGTAAAGAATTCTGAAATTAGGTTACGACCCCTTTTCGCACTGGATATGGCTATGGACGAGATCGTTGGTTCTGTTATTGCAGGAAATGATAATTGGCGATTGAAAGGCCGCTGAGCAGGCTGCCGACGATACCAAGAAAACCTTGATCAGTGCCGCAGATAAAAAGGTTGTTGAAGGGTGTGGTTCCGTCCCGATGTTTGTCAGGACTGCCGTAAACCGAACCTCGCAGCCGTCCGGTGTAGGCTTCTATGGTGACAGGTGTGAATATATCATCAAACACAAGCTTGTTCTGTATTTCTGGAAAACGCTTTTCCAGGCTTTCAAGCATGGACTTACGCAGTCCTTTTTTCGCCTGTCGGTAATCTTCCCGACCCAGTGATGCCCATTGTTCATAATTGGCGATGCGAGTGACGCGAACCCTCGTTTCTCCGCGCCGGCGCCATTCCGGGTCCGGCTCCTGAAAGTTGTCCGGAAAACAGAGAACCTCGCTGTCCGAACTTGTCTTTTCGTTCGGACATCGATAAGAGAAAGAATGGGAATTAGAGCGGAATTCAATGGTGGTGTTGTCAAAAGCACTTTTTCCTAGCGGCTCTGAGAATCCGAAAATACCTTCGACAAAAGACATATTGCCGATTTTGCCGTTATCCACGGCGACAGGAACATTGTTCCCGCACAGAGCCAGAGTTTCCGGATATCCCGCACAGGAGAGAACGGCGCGAGCTTTAAGTTGCGAGCCGTCGGACAAACAGATCTGGCTGACGTTGTTTCCGTTTATTTCTAGACTTTTCACCCCCCGCTTGAGATAGAGTTCTCCGCCGGCCTGGCTGTAGCGGTCAGTCAGCATTTTAAGCAAAGGGCGAATGCCATGTTTCGGTCGGCACAGACCCTCCTGAAAGACACTTTTAAACATGACGCAGAACTGGGCGAAATCCATGTCGTCCTCGGCAGCGTTGCCATAATACATCAATGGACAGATGAGCATCTCTCTCAACAAAGGGCTGGATATAGTGGCGTTTAAGATTTTTCTTGTCGAATCCTTGGGAGGCTGCAGGGAGAAACTGTCAAAATCATTGACTTTTTTTATCAAATCGCGAAAGTTGGGTATATCGGAAGGAAAAGTTTTCGCGATCTCATCCGTCAGTTCTTGGAAGTCGTTGGAAAAACGCAGTTCGGCGTTGGGGAAGCGAATCAAACTATGTTTCTGTTCAGTCAGTTCCAGCTCGCGCCGTGGAAGGCGTAATTGTCTGAATAGTTTATTCAAAGGCGCCGGGCGATTTTCTAGAGGAGCGAAGTTAGTCATGGCGTGCAGACCGACATCTAAATCGCGTCCTTGGCGCCGGTACCAGGAATTCATACCGCCGACGCGATGGTGCTTTTCCATGATCGCGACTTTTCTGCCAAAATGCGCCAGCCGGATTCCGGCCGCCAGGCCGGAGAGTCCGGCTCCGATTATTATCACGTCGTAATCAGCCAAATTGCGTGTTCCTTATTCTTCTCGCCTTGGCAGTCGGGAAGCAACCAAAAGTCCAATCTCATAAGCGCCGACAAGCGGTATGCCCAGCATGAATTGCGTAAAAGGTTCGGGCGGAGTCAGCAGAGCGGCTGTCAGAAAGGCTCCGACTATGGCATAGCGGCGTCCTTTTCTCAGGGTGTCAATATCAGTCAGGTTGAAGTAAACAACTATGCACATGATCAGGGGCAACTCGAAAACCAGGCCGAAGGCGACCATAAAACGAATACAGAATACCAGGTAAGCGTTATAGCTCCAGAGGTTTCGCACTTCTTCAAAACCGATACGGGCCAGCAGCGGAACGGTAAAGAAAAGAAAGGCGAACCCTAAGGCGGCTCCGAGCACAAACAAAATTAACGAGCTTATTGCGCTCCAGCGGCCGACTTTCAGTTCTCGTGAATTGAGTCCGGGAGCGACAAAGCGCCAAATGAAATATAAACAAAAAGGAAGGGCCAGAAACAGACCGCTGAAAAAAGCCAGCTTTATCCTGGTCATAAAGCCTTCCAGAGGGCTGCTGAATATCAATTCAACCGCTTCTTCAAGCCTGCCCAGTGGAAGTTGCAGTATCTCGGATAAATAATCAACCAGAAACCAGCCGATGACAACTCCCGGCAGCAGAACCGCTAAACAGCGGAAAATAGTGTGCCTCAGATCCTCCAGATGATCCCAGAAATCCATCTCTTTTTCGGGATCAGGTATTGGCTTGTCTTTTTCCTGCATGGTCGCGGTTTTATTGATACCCTTCTTGGCATTTTCGAGTGAATCACGCTGTAATTGTCAACACCGGCAGATAGTAGAATATCCGCTTAATCGAGAAACTGACCTGAATAATTCACGAGCCCAGTTTGTCGTTTGACCACAAAAAGCAGCTTTTACAGAAGGAAACGAAGAAAACGAAGTTTTCATTTTCCTTCCCTTTGTTGCCTTTGTTAACTTCTGTTCAAAACAAAAAGCGCATGGCCGCATTCGCATGAATTAATCAGCCTGAAGCGGATGATGGCTTGGCACTTGTGTTGAAATAATAGATCAGATTCCAAGGATTCCCCGGATATCATCAATCGTGTCTCTTCTTCTGTCTCTTTCTCTGTCTTCGTCTTCTCTATCATCCCTCCGCTCTCTCCTGTCCATAAGCTGTCTGGCGCCCGCTTCGATAATCGCTCTCCATAAGGGGCGGGGGTCGGGTTCGCCGACATTGCCTTTTATGTCAATTGTTCGAGTAAGGGGATAATATCCGTGCTCAGCCGGTTCTTTCTCCAGCATCCCCAGATCATCAAAGAGAGGCGCCAAGGGTCTTTGAGCCGCCATTCTCAGGGTTAAGTCAAGCGGCTGCTGGTAAATCCGTTTGCCTTCTTGATAGGCGACTTTCCCTTCTCCCGTGATTCGCAGTTCCTGGTTACGCATGAATAAACGTTCAATATCAATTGACTGGTCCAGATTCAGTCGCCCCTGTAAATCAAACTCATCGAATTCAACCGCGTTGAAATAGCTGACCAGCCGGCTTACGGCTTCGACATCCTGTTCGCCGGTCAAGCGGCCGGCTATTCCGCCGAGTTGTCCGAGGGTGCCGATTGTTCCGCTCACCAGTCCTCGGCGCAATCCCCTGAAAACGCCTTCAACCGCCTGCATCGAAAATTCGCCGGTCAAATATTGCGGCAGGCTTTGCAGATTTGGAGATTCGCTGACGAAATTTCCCGTCAGGGAAACCATGGCGCTTAACACCGGTTCAGTCTCCGGCTTCGCTTCGCGAAGGAAAGAGCCGACATCAAAATCGCTTAAGCTAAAGTCCGTATTAAGTTCGTAAGGGGTTTCGGGCAGCTCCGGCCGAAAACTGAGTTCTCCTCTCAGAGTCAAAGGACTGTCGTCGTACATTGCCGAAAATTTCGGCACGTTCAGCAGGTTTGGCTCCAGTTCGGCGGAAAAATCTATTTCACTAATTTTCTGCCCCTCCGGCAGAATCAATTCCTGCGCCCGCAGGTTCACCACACCCTGAAGTCCATCCCAGACAGGTACGGAATCAGGTTCATCCGGAGACGGTTGCGGGGGGGGATCTGAGGGTGTATCTTCTTCCTCGGCCGCGATATCTTCTTCGGTTTCGACAAAGTCCGGGTTCTGAAAGGCGGCGGCCAGGATTTCCAAATGTTCGATGAATATTTGTTCCGCCTCGCTGTTTAAACTGATATGCAGGTGTTCTTCTTTTTGTTCCAGATCGAGCTCAATTTCCGCGAAAGTCCTTTGATTGTCAATTTTTATCTCCAGAGGAGCCTGGGCACCAATTCGGGAGGCATCAATAATTTCAGCCTTGGAAGTCATGTTCAATTGATCAATGCGTCTGCCGTCCTCCGAGAGCACAAGATCGTTAAAGGCGATGTCAAGTTCTGTCCGCAGATGCGAGACGCCGCCTTCTAATTCAGCTTTGCCCTGCAGGCGGCCCTGGTCGAGATTTCGGTGGGGCGCCAGAATCGGCTGGCGCATAAGTCCGGCCAGGTCCAGGCGCCACTCGGCCTGGATGTCGAAGTCAGGGTCGTTGTCCAGATTGCGCACGGAGCCTTGGCTGTGCATTTCCAGCAGCTGTTCCGAGCCTTCGCTGATTGTCAGCTCCTGCAGTTCGAAGCTCAAGTGATCCGCTTTATAGTTCAGGGAAGGGGAGAGAGAGACTGATAGGTTTTCGATTTGCGGTTCCTGTTGCTGTCGCAGATGGAAGTCTTTTATCGTCAACGGCTGCGCGGCGGTCAGGCGCATTTCCTCTTCTTCTCCGAAAAGGGCCAGCTCGCCGGTGAAGGACGAGAGAGCGATACTTGCATCGGGCAGAAGGGTGTTGATGAAATCAACCGGCAGGCCGCTTATGGAAAGCTGGGCGAGGGGACTCTCCGGATCTTCGAACAGCGGCCGGTTTTCAGCCAGGTCATAGCCGAAGGACTGGCGGCTCTGCAGGGACAGCAGGGGTGTATCAGCCGGAGAGGATAAATCAAGCGAGAAATGCTCAAATTCGATTTTTTCACTTTCATCCAGGTCGCTTTTGATTGAACTCGAACTTTTCAGCGCCACATCGGGAATCTCTCTGCCGTCCTCCGAGAGCACAAGATCGTTAAAGGCGATGTCCAGTTCTGTCCGCAGATGCGAGATGCCGCCTTCTAATTCAGCTTTGCCCTGCAGGCGGCCCTGGTCGAGATTCCGGTGGGGCGCCAGAATCGGCTGGCGCATAAGTCCGGCCAGGTCCAGGCGCCACTCGGCCTGGATGTCGAAGTCAGGGTCGTTGTCCAGATTGCGCACGGAGCCTTGGCTG
>PUNB01000144.1 GCA_003552565.1 Lentisphaerota bacterium | reverse complement strand
CGCGGCCATATAATGGAGGGCGAGCAGCTTGCCTGAGCCACACGAAGAGTGGTCAGGTCCCCGCGAGCCATAAAAGAGCCCGTTCCCTTGCGAGCACACCTTAATGCCCGCGAGGACGCGGACGCTCCAGATGTATTGCCCGTAACCCAGTCTCACCCTCCGGATATCCGGCTCGCTTCGCGCCGGTGGCGGGGCCTATGTGGGACTTCGCCTTGTTGAGCACGTTAAACTGCCGGAGTCCCGCCTTCAGGCGGGACACTGACCTTGGGGGACAGTCAAAGTCTCCCTCTCGGAGCACAGGCGCTTTGCCCCGAGGGCGAGGCTTATATGAAACACAATTTTGAATGGTGATTTTTGAAGCGAAACTGACACGTCTGGCCGAAACTCAACATTCAGAATTCAATATTCATTATTTTCGGCAAAAACATCCCGCTCTGGTTTCGTCGTTTGTCGAATAAAAAACTCCAGCACTCATCACCCCGCAATCCGCGAAGCCGAATCGACATGATGTCGTAATTCCGCCGCCGCGGCACCGGGATCGACCGCCGCCAGCACGGCGGAGATCACACATACCCCATTAGCTCCAGCCCTGATCGCCTCCGCCGCGTTAACGGAATTGATTCCGCCAATGGCAACAACAGGCATGTCGGCCCTTTCCGCCAGGGCACTCAAGCCGGAGAGGCCCAGCACTCCACCTGTATCCTGCTTGGTGCCGGTGGCGAACACCGGCCCCGCGCCGACATAATCAGCACCTGCTTCTCGGGCGTATTGCAGATGTTCCGGCTGATTGACGGAATAACCGACAATCCCCCCGCCCATCAATCGCCTGGCCGCCTCCAGGGGCATGTCCGACCGTCCGAGATGCACTCCATCAGCCTCCACTGCCAATGCCAGATCAACACGATCATTCAAGATCAAGGGAATTTGATGGCGGCGCGTCAATTCACGCACCCGCAAAGCGATTTCATAGGCGACGCGGGCGGGAGTTGCTTTCAGCCGTAATTGCAGAACTGTGCATCCCTGAGCCAGGCAAGGCTCCAGAATATCCACGAAAGCGGCTGGTTCACGGCAAGGGATAAAGGCCGGATCAGTGGCTAGATATAAGCGCGGGTCAAAATCTTGGATCTTTCTCAAAACGAATGGGTTGCTAATAGTTTTGCTTAGATTTTGTGGGTAACAGCCTGGTTTCAGGCTTCAGGTATCAGAACAGTTAATTTTGAATTCACAAGCATCCCATGGGATGGTCTAGCGAGACCCTCCGCGAAAAGGGGTTGAGGCCTAATTTTGTGCTCACCTTGTCTCGCACCTTGTCTCGCACTTAGTCCAAAAAAAGAGGAATCGAAAGAAAACCAGACAAGGAGCGAGATCCGCCTGAGGCGGACAAGACTAGGTTTTATTATTCGTGCGTGTATAGACCATAAAACCCTTTCCGAACACCCCCTAGCGAGACCGATAAAGATAGTGGTTTAAGCGTATCCAAGTAAGTGTGAGATGAAGGATGGAATTAAGAGGATGTTGAAGTGAGACCCCATGCGAAAATGTCTCACGCGATTCTTTTTTGCATGGGGTCTAGAGAGAGGAACACCCTAATACACTTAATCGCTTTCTTAGCCGCCACCCTTGCTCAAACACACTTAACCTACCCGCTTAACCTACCCGCTTAAACGATAATAACAAAGTCGCCATTTTTACAACCCGATCAAAATTATTAACAGGAGGTATCGATAAAACCAAATGCATCAGAGACTTTCCAGCCATTCTCTGCTTCGGAAACTCAAGGCTTCCTTCAAGCTCGGCTTTCCTGAGCAATAGCCGGTTCCGGACGGTCTTCCGGCACAGTGGTCGGTTTATGCCAGGTCGCCACCATGGAACTGGCGATGAACACCGAGGAATAAGTGCCGATCAGCACACCGACTACAATAACGAAAGCGAAGTCATTGATCGCACCGCCGCCGAAGAGGAAAAGGCTGAGAGCCACCAGCAGGGTGGTTACCGAAGTGAGAATGGTTCGGGACAATACCTGGTTAATGCTGATATTAATGATCTGCCCGTAGGTTTTCCCTCGCAGCAGACCGATATCCTCCCGAATACGATCGAACAGAACAATCGTGTCATTCAGCGAATATCCCATGATCGCCAGCAGCGCCGCCAGCACCGGCAGCGTCAATTCCCTGCCGAAGAGCAGGAAAACGCCCGCTGCAATGATCACATCATGCAGCAGGGCCACGACCGAGGCGACTGCGTAAGAAAGTTCAAAACGGAAAGAAATATAAATAACCACCGCGATCGCCACCAGACCCGCCGCGATTATGCCGCGCCGCTGAAATTCACCGCCAACCATACTGCCGACGCTTACCGTCTGGGCGTGTTCAAAATCAACTTCCGGGAACTCTGCCATCAGTTCCTGACGCAATTCTTCCAGCGGAATTCCCGCTTCCCCATCGGCATCCTCGGGAAAGATCACCTCCAGATGCGGCTCCTGAGCGCCAGTATATTTATAGCTCACCCGCACATTGTCGTAGCCTTGTTCCTGCATAAAATCGCGAATATCGCCAACCGCCGGCATGTCCTCTTCCTGTGCCGCCGGAATCCGGAAGGTCATGGAAGTACCGCCGGCGAAATCAATGCCGAGTATGTCACTGCCGCGCCAGAGAGCACCGCCGATACAGACAATCACCAGAATCACAGATACCGTGGCAGCTATCTTACGCACACTCAGGAATGGAATAGCGGTATTCCTGGCGAACACCGCCATGGAAAGCTTCTTCAGCCGTCCCCAGTAAAGGAGAAGATCAAACATAAACCTAGTCATAAACAGAGCGGTAAACATACTGCAAACCACCCCGATCCCCAAAGTAACCGCGAATCCCCGGATCGGGCCGGTGCCGAAGCGCATCAGCACGACGGCACTGATCAAAGTGGTCAGATTAGCGTCAAATATAGTAACAAAAGCGCGCCGATATCCGGCCGAAATAGCGTTGGCCAAAGACTTGCCGTTTTCCCGTTCCTCGCGGATTCTCTCGAATATCAGCACATTAGCGTCAACCGCCATACCGATAGTCAGAATAATTCCGGCGATTCCCGGCAAGGTCAGAGTGGCGCCCAGCAAAGCAAGGGTGCCCAGCACCAGCACAATATCAGCGAAGAGCGCCAGCACGGCGATCACTCCCGCCACTCGATAGTAAGCGATCATGAAGAGACCCACCAGCACCATACCGATAATCGCCGCGATAACGCCGCTGCGGATTGAGTCGGCCCCCAGGGTGGGGTCAGTGCCGAATTCACTGTCGATCTGGATCGCCACCGGCAGATTGCCGGAAGCGATAACACTGGCCAGACGGTTGGCTTCTTCAGGCCCGAAACGGCCGCTTATCGAAGCACTGCCGCCGGTGATCGGTTCGTTAATCCTGGGAGCGCTGTATACCGTGCCGTCCAGAACGATCGCCAGACGCCGGCCGACATACTCACTGGTTACTTCGGCAAAATCCCGCCGGCCGCGGGCATTGAACTGGAGACTGACTTCAAAATTGCCCATCTGATCAACCGTTGGTGAGGCGCGACGCACGTCTTCTCCCCGAACCCGGCTGGGCCGGCGCGTGATAAACAGCCCCTGCTCCACAACCTGGCCGTCGGGACGTTCTTCGACCATCGTGGCATATTCCCAACGGGGCTCAATATCAAAGCTGTCTCTCTCTCCGGCCCGGTATTCTTCATACTGACGAACTAATTCCTCGTTGTCTTCATGCACCAGATGAAATTTAAGCTGAGCCGGCTGGCGCAGGGTTTCGCGTATCTCCGCCTTACGGTCTTCACTAAGCAACGGCATGCTTACTGAAATTGAAGTGTCTCCGGCAGGAACAATCTCCGGCTCCACCACCCCCAGGTGGTCAATACGGTTACGCAGAATTTCAGCTATCTGATCGCGTACTTCCTCCACCGAACGGTCGCTTGGGACTTCATCCGAGGAAAAGCCAATGATAAACTCCGTTCCCCCCATTAAGTCAAGTCCCAGTCGCAAGCGGCCGGAAGCTCTTTGCCGCACCCGGCTGATGACGGTGCTGTTGTCGGCCTCGGGTATGGTCGGTACATCGATATAACGGTGCAGCAGCACCCCCTGACGGTCTTCTGTCCCGCGGGCGGCGTGGTCCATGGCCACGGAAGGAGCACTGATATCGTTATCTTCTTCGATCAATTCGCGCGCCTCGGAGAGAACTCGTTCATAATCTTCCACAAGCCGCGTGTAGCGCTCGCGCTCATCATCGGTTTCCGCTTCTTCAAGCGCCTGGCGATACTCTTCGATCCTGGACTCGGCCAGTTCCTCGAAAGTATCAAAAAAATCCTGATCCCGCAAAGGAAAAAAAGACCAGGTCCAGGCCGCCATAATAGCGATTAGAATCCCGAAACGCCAAATTAAAGACTTCTTCATATTTCCCTGACTTGCCTCTTTATAATTCAGTTCTTTTTTGCACTCTGTTGCTGCTTAGGTTCAGGACTCTCTTCGGAATCCTGATTTTTAATCGTGTGAACCGAGGGACGAGCCACCTCCACCTCGACATTTTCCGCCAGCTTGACAATCACGCTGTCGACCTTAACCTCGGTGATGCGTCCATGCAGCCCGCCGGCGGTAACAATTTCGTCCCCCGCCTTGAGGCGCTTGATCATTTCCTGATGCTGCTTGTTGCGTTTCTGCTGCGGCCTTATCAGCACCATGTACATTATCACAAATATCAGAATGAAGGGCAAGAGCGCCCCTATAAGACCTCCCGGCTGCGCCTCAGCGCCATTCTGCGCCTGAGCCAGGGTCAAACCAAATAAATTATTCAATGTCAACATATTAACTTACCTCGGTTGTCGAATGTCACGATTATTTTTTTCACAGTCAAAAATCAACCCTTTAATTTAGTTTGCTTAATCAAAAGATCAAGCCTGTGTACAACAAGGTTCGTCGTTCTTCGTTCCTCGTTCGTCGTTATTGGCGGTTGACTACAGTCCGCCTCAGGCGGAACGAGAACGGATCACGAGTCTCATAATCGTTTACCATTATCGTCGCCGATCTCGTTAACCGCTGTTTCTGTTCCGGGGTATCCGGCGCATCGCGCTGGCGGACAAGCTTATGTGAGACTTGACATTTTTATGGATTAGGGCGAAAGATTAAGAGG
>PUNB01000007.1 GCA_003552565.1 Lentisphaerota bacterium | reverse complement strand
CGAAACCTGACCGGCAGAGGCTGCCGCCGAAACCTGACCGGCAGGGGCTGCCGCCGACACCTGACCGGCAGAGGCTGCCCGATTCGGTTTCGGCAGCGGTTCCTCGCTGCCGACCTTTGGAAAAAGGAGCCCCTTGTCCCTGCACTCCTGCTTGCTCACTCTCTTGAATGCTTTCACAATATGCCCCATGTGCCTGTCCAGCCGCTCCTTTATCCAAAGAATGCCGTGGAAGTGATCGGGCATCACCACGCATTCGCAAGCTACAACCCCGGCGTAGACTTCCGAGGTTCGCTGCCATACCTCATGCACAATCTTGCCCATTGGCGAAAGTTCCACAAACGCGGCACCCGCCGGTTCGGTTCCGGAAGCGGCCCCCGCCGGTTCAACCACCAAAACCCCCAAACAGTCCCGCCTCGGTTCAGTCACGACCGTGATCATATAAAAGCACGGTTCACAGTAGTCGTGTTCCCAGCAGCGTTGCAGCATCCCTGTGTTGCTCATGATTCTCCCTGTATTTCAAATCCCGTTCAGCCTCTTTGACTTCAAAAAACAGTCAATAAACACTCCTGAGCGTTGTTCATGGCTTCAAGGTCTAAACGTCGGCGGGAGTGCTCAATGGATTCCCGCACGGCCTCTTCACCATTGTGTCGATCTGACAGCTCGTTTTCAGTAAGCGGCCTGACTTTGGTGACCACTGTTACTTGATCCTGAATCCCCAGTTCCGACAGCGCCCGCCCCAGCACTTCTTCACTGCTGCCATAGGCGGCGGCAGTGTCAAAGCAAGTTACACCGCCTTCATATTATTTTCAGTTCTCTACCGTACCGTGATAACCAGAAAGCGCAACCAGCTCCGACACAGAGAAAAAACGTTGCTGGCTTCATGCAGAACCCCAATTTGTTGTGATTTCATCTTTCAGTACTATGTTAAAGTGAATAATTGAGTATTCGAAGATCGAAATTTTTCACCAAAGAATTAAAAAAAAATTATGAAAGCCTGTTCTTTACGTCAATTTCCCCATTGCTTCCGCTTGTTGCTCGGCACTCTCTTAGCAGCTTTGGCAATAACAGCTTATGCACCCGCTCAACAACACCCGGGGGCCGCTGCTGGAACTTCCGGGTCTCAGCCGGAAAACCGCCTCGGACGAGTGCTGGTGGTGGCGAATCAGGAATCACCCGCCTCGCTGGAAATAGCCCGAGCCTATATGCGGGCGCGTAAACTGTCCGAAAAAAATCTGCTTTTGGTGTCGGTTGACGACCCAGTGGAAATCAGCGCCGATGAGTTTACTGAGTCCATCATGCAGCCTGTTGCTGAACGACTGGAGAAGATCGGCCGCGCTGTCGATTACATAGTCATAACTCGCGGAATTCCTTACCGCACAGGAGACAAATCCACCACCGCCGCTTTAATGTTCGGCGGCCACGACAACATCCAGGAAAACCAGGGATTTTACGAGCAGGAAAGAGAGTTCGACTCCACTATCCCGGTTATGGGAGTACCTTTACGGCCGAGCACCGCCTTGATCACTTACAATGTCGATGACGCCCTGCGACTGATCGAGCGCAGCCTGGTTCAATACGACAGTCCCGATGAACCGGGACGTTTTTATTTCTGTGAGGGCGTGGGTCCCAGAGGCATTCGCAATGATTATATTCGCGGCGCTGTAAATCTGGTGGAGGCTCAAGGCGGGACCGCCACCCGTGTCAGCAATCACGATATCCGCAACCGCGATGATGTGATGATGCAGTTCACCGGCAAACAGCGTGTGCATGTTTCCAGCAACATTTACCACCCCGGCTCCATTCTCGACAACGTGACCTCCTTCGGCGGTTATCTATTGGAACAAACCAATCAGACCTCGGTGACCACTTTTATTCAGTACGGTGTCTGCGGCACGCACGGAGCGGTGGTTGAACCGACCAATATCCCGACTCGCTGGCCTCACCTCTCGCTGGGCGCCCGCTATCTCGCCGGGTTTAACTTGATTGACTCGTACCTGCAGACGATTCGTGACATGAGTCTGAGCGTGATTGTCGGCGATCCTCTGATGGCGCCCTATGCCAAACCGCCCCGCGTGGAACTTGACTGGCGGCCGGAAACCGAAGCTGATTCACAATCCGCCGGCGTGATCCAGGTTCAATCCACAGAGGCGATTGACAATCAGGGCATAGCCTGGCTGGAATTATGGAGCAATGACGACACTCTAAAAGGCACCGTCACGCCGCGACTGCCGGCTGGAAGCACTGTTTCCTGCATTATACAAGTCGGTCGCGAGCAGGTGTTTGACGCTGAATACACTATGCCCTCCGCTCTGCCCCTGCACCGCGCCCTGCGACAGATTGCCTTGCAGGCCAGGAACAAAGAACACGTGGACTTGCTCCCGGCCGGCCGTTACGGCAATAAACTGCTGGCGCGCTTAGGTCCCGCTATCCTTGCCGATGTCAATGCGCAAGCACAAATATACCTGACAATCAGTTCTCAAGGCCGAGAATATCCCCGGGCGCTTTCTTTCAGCACCCACCCGGTGCCGGGGCGGGCAGGGATCATCGATTTATCCGGCGGCCATGCCTCTCGCGGAGAAGCCTTGAGAATAACAGTGGAAGGCGAGATGATCACCTTACGCGCTCCCTCACGGGCGCCGGCGCGAGCAATGGCGCGACTGCTTAAAGAAGAATTGAATAATCAACACCCCTCTTTCGGCGACGATGGTGAATGGCGGGCGGTCATCGGCAGGGAACCGCAACAGGTATGGATACTGCACCGGGATCGGACATCAGGAGAAAGAACGGATGTCACGGTCTATCGCCAGAGAAATCCCGGTTCTGAGTTCGCCGGCAACCTGCAGGATGGACGTATACCTTGGCAACGGGTGCCGGCGGCGGCGATTGGCGAAACAGTGATAGCCCCCTACCTGCCGACAGCTGAAATGAACTTCCAGATTTCCTTGACCCGTCAGGAAGTGGCCCAGGGCGCCAATCGGTTTTACGCCATGGCCGGCACTCCGGGAGGGGCCGAAGTGAAGAAACGTTTGGATTTTTCGGTCACACAGCGGGAGGATAAAGAACCATCCTTTTCCCTGGAAGGCGAAACTTTCGACTTGGGCGATCAATTATCTCTGGCATTACAGCCCCCCGAGGGAGACAATTCTCTACGGCCGGTGCTCGTGCTTAACAATCAGCCAGTGACAATTGGACAGCAAGCCGATCAGGAACTGACCGCGGAGCTGGAATTGCCCCGGGCCTCGCCCGGAACTAACAAGGTATGGGTCGAATGGCGACAGAATGAAACAATGAGTGCGGGTTCGTCACCCCTCTATCGCTCCCAGCCGCGGCAATTCCATATTCGCCGGCCCTTGGCATCGGAAGCGGAATTGGCGGAAAAAGAACTGGCTGCCGGCAAGGAAAACACTTTGCAGATTCTCGGCCCTTATCTCAGTGAAGGAGTGAAGGCGGAAGTGGCTGGACATACCCTGGAATTGGAACGCAGCGAACGCTTCGGTCTGCGCTGGTCCGCCGAACTGCCGCCGCTTGGTGTCGGCGAATACGAAATAACCTTGATTGGCGATGAAGAATCAGAAAAAAGCGGCGTTCTCACCGATGTTTTACATATTCGGGAAGATCAAGAAGACTGATACCTGAATCCGTTAAAAAATTGGCGAAAAGTTTATCATTGTTCTTATCAACAGAGAGTTATGAAAAATAACAGTTTCATCCGAAGAGTTAAAATATATTTCAACAAACTTGGCTCGTGAATTATTCAGGCTGGCCAGACCCTCCGCGAAAAGGGTTTTGTGGAACTTACAAGCTCGAAAGTGGCTGTGCGTTCCACGGCCAATTGGATTAAGCTGAAAGATTATGACGAAAGATTAGGGAAAAACGGGTGCACCCCTTAATCTTTTGCCCTAATCTTTCGCCTTAATCTCAATTCCGAACCCTTTTCGCATAACCTCTAGCAATATAGTGAAAAACAACTCAAACTTACTTATCATGCTGAAAATTCCCTCCAATCTTGAACATCGTTCTCTGCTTACTCTGGCCGATCTGTCGGACGAGGAAATGCTCTTTCTAGTCGACTTAGCCGTCGATTTGAAGAAAGAAAAGAAAACCTGCCGGCCAAGCACTCAAAGGCTTAGCGGGCGAAATATCGCCGCCGTCTTTGAGAAACCCTCCACCCGCACCCGCTGCGCCGCCGCCGTGGCCGCCGCTGATGAAGGTGCTTCCTTTGAGTACCTGGGAAGAAACGATATCCATTTGGGAAAGAAAGAATCCGTCGCCGACACCGCCAGGGTTCTCGGCGGAATGTTCGACGGGATAGTCTTCCGCGGATTCGCTCATCGCACTGTCGAATTACTGGCTCAGCATGCAGGAGTCCCAGTGTGGAACGGTCTTACCGACACCTCCCACCCGACTCAGGCACTGGCCGATCTGATGACCGTCAAAGAACATTTCGGGCACCTTGAAAAATTGAAAATGGTCTATCTCGGTGACGGGCGGAACAATGTCTGCAATTCCCTCATGCTGGCCTGCGCCAAAGCCGGTCTCGACTTTGTCAACTGCTGTCCGCGGGAACTGTCCCCTGCTCCGCAGGCAGTGAAACAAGCTCGCGCCATTGCCGAACGCAATCGAACTTCCATCGAAATTTCGGAAGACCCGCATAAGGCAGTCGCCGGAGCCAATGTTCTTTACACTGATGTCTGGGTTTCAATGGGGGAAGAGAGCCAGTTTCAACAAAGATTGAACCTGCTTCAACCGTATCAGGTCAACTGGGGATTGGCTGAAGAAACGGACAATATTGAAAGTGATAACCTTATCTTCCTGCATTGCCTGCCCGCCTTTCACAATTCAGAAACTGAACTCACTCGCGAACTGGGAGCGCTGGAAGTTACCGAAGAAGTCTTTGAGTCATCTTTCTCCAGAGTCTTTGAGCAGGCGGAAAATCGTATGCACACCATTAAAGCCGTCATGCTCTCTTCCCTGCCGCCGCTCAAAAATGAATGCACTGTCATCCCATAACTCAATAAAAACGAAAGATTTTCCTATATTTTGGTCGGGGTGTAGAAATGGCGATTTTGTCATTTTTGTCGGTTAAGTGTATCCGAGCAAGGGTGGCGGTTAAGAGAGCGATTAAGTGTATTGAGGCTTGTATGAGACTTCATGGTTTCAGTGTTCAGGTGTCAGGGAGACTTGTATGAAACT
>PUNB01000184.1 GCA_003552565.1 Lentisphaerota bacterium | reverse complement strand
CGTGTCACGCTTCAAACGTCGCATTGGACAAGTGTATTCTGGATGCACAGTGGCCGCGAAATTCGAAAGGCGATGCTGTGTCATCGTCGTCGTATTTCGCGGTTGCTGTGCGCCAGAAGACCCTCGCCCTGCAGGGTGGGACTCTTTTGGAGCGTGACACGACACTAGGGTCAGGCAAGCACAAATGGATCGTAATTTGAATAACACTTAATCGACACACTTAATCGGACAGACAAGGCAGCTCCACTTCAAAATTCAACATTCAGAATTGTGCTTCACATAAGCCCCGCCACCGGCGCAGGGCGCCCGATACCACAAGGGTGAGACTTGATTAATGGTTTCTGGTGTCAGGTTTCGGGTTTCAGACACCTGAAGTCTCATACAAGCCCGGCCACCGGCGCGGTGCGATGCACGCCGGATACCCCGGAACAGAAACAGCGGTTAACGAGATCGGCGACGATAATGGTAAACGATTATGAGACTCGTGATCCGTTCTCGTCGCCGTTATCGTCAACCGCCAATAACGACGAACGAAGAACCGTGTTTCACATAAGATGTTTAAGAATGCCTGACTCCAAAACAATCAAATCAGCCCCCCCCGGGAAAAACGGGGAGTCGGCCGTCACGCCCGCCAGGATCGCCCGGGTGGTGATCAACCTTTCCCTGGACCGAGAGTTTGATTATCTAATCCCGCCATCCATGAGCGACCGCATACAGATCGGCTCGCGGGTGCGCGTCCCCTTCGGCAAGGGCAAAAACGACCGGGTGGGCTACGTCGTGAAACTCGCGGCCGATTCTGAATGCGCCTTGGAGAAGCTTAAAAGCATCTCCGGCATTGAAGGAGAAAAAGCCCAGATACCGGATAAGCTGATGGAACTCGCCAGCTGGATGGCGAATTATTATTGCTGCCCCAGGGAGCAGGCGGTCAGAGCCATGCTGCCGGCCGTGATCAGAACTGGCAAGGTAAGCAAAAAACGCCGGCTGCACGTTTCCCTGACCACCGAGAAGGGATTGGGTGAACTACTGCCCCAACTGACCAAAAAAGCTCCCAAGCAGGCGGCGATTATCCAGGCGCTGATCCGCCAGGGCGGCAACTGTCCGATGTCCCGGCTGCTGCGCGACGCCGCAGCCTCCACCGATGCCGTTCACAGACTAGCCGACAAAGGTGTAGTCCTCGTGGAATCCCGTGACACCGCCCGCGATCCCTTCGGCGATGACATCATTCTGCCGACAACCAGCCTTTCTTTGACACCGGAACAGGAACAGGCCATGAACCGCGTCTGGCAGGCCCTCGAACAACCGGAGAAGGCTGAAACTTTCCTGCTGTACGGAGTCACCGGCAGCGGTAAAACTGAGATTTACCTGCAGGCGATCGAACATTGTATCAACACCGGCAAAGAAGCCATTGTTCTAGTGCCGGAAATTTCCCTGACCCCGCAAACCTGTGAACGCTTCCGCTCCCGCTTCGGCGAAAAGGTAAGTGTTTTACACAGCGGCCTGAGCGACGGCGAAAGATTCGATGAATGGACCAAAATTCACGAGGGCCGCAGCCAGATAGCGGTCGGCGCCCGCTCGGCTTTGTTCGCGCCTTTCCGCCGGCTCGGACTGATTGTTGTCGATGAAGAACATGAATCTACCTATAAACAAGAGGAAGCTCCGCGTTATCACGCCCGGGATGTGGCGGTGGTCAGAGGCAAAAAGGAGAACGCCGTCGTCATCCTCGGCTCAGCCACACCATCCTTGGAATCGTGGCGAAACTGCCGCAACCGCAAGTACACCCTGCTCAAGCTCACTCAGCGAATCGACAACCAGGTCATGCCCAAGGTGGAGATCGTGGATATGCGGGAGGAAGCGGCCAGCCGCGGTCAGCCGCAGATATTCTCACGCCGCCTGGAAACTCTCATCCGCCAGCGGCTTGAAGCCGGTGAACAGACGATCCTTTTTCTCAACCGCCGCGGCTACGCCACGCAAATGATGTGCACTCAGTGCGGGTATGTCGCCATGTGCGACGAGTGCAGTGTCAGCTTCACCTATCACCGAAGTCAGCAGCAGTTGATCTGCCATCTTTGCGGCGAAGTGCTGAAAGCCCCCCTGGCCTGTCCTCAGTGCGGGGACACAAACATACGCTACACCGGCCTGGGCACGGAAAAGGTCGAGGCGGCGGCCCGGGCGCTGTTCAAGCAGGTCCGCATTGCCCGCATGGATTCCGACACCATGACCACCAGGAACGCCTATAAAAAAACACTCGACGACTTCCACCGCGGCCGCATCCAGATATTGCTCGGCACCCAGATGATCGCTAAAGGGCTGCACTTCCCGAATGTCACCTTGGTCGGTGTCATTTTTGCTGATTTGGGACTGCATGTTCCGGACTTCCGGGCCGGCGAAAAAACCTTCCAGCTTTTAACCCAGGTTTCCGGCAGAGCCGGACGCGGCGAGATTCCGGGTCGCGTGGCGGTTCAGAGTTATACCCCCTTCCACCCGGCTCTACAGGCGGCTCGGAACCATCAGCTGGAAAGTTTCCTGGAAGAAGAGCTGCAGGCCCGCCGTGAACTCATGTATCCTCCCTGGACCCACATGGCGATTGTCCACTTTCGCGCCGCCGAAGAAAGTGCTGTTTTCCAAGCCGCCGAAAGCTTCGCCGGAGAATTGCGACCTGTGCTTGATTCTCAGACAGAAATGGCCGGTCCGGTGCCGGCTCCAATTGCCCGTATGCGGGGCAAATACCGCTATCAACTGGTACTTCGCAGCAATACCATTATTCAGCTTGGGAAACAACTGCGCAGTCTGCTGATGCACTTCAGAACTTCCCGCCAGGTCGAAATTCATGTTGATGTCGATCCCCAGTCTCTGTTGTGAGCAATAGTGATTTGAGCTGCAATTCAGATAAGTCTTGAAATATTGAACAACCAACAAGGAGTGATTATATTTCACCTTGGTTCACATAAGCCCGATCGCCGGCGCGAAGCGCCTGATACCCCGAGGGAGAGACTTGATTAATGGTTTCTGGTGTCAGGTTTCGGGTTTCAGACAAAACCAAGAAGTCTCATACAAGTGATTAAAAAAGAAGAGTGAATTTAACTAAATGACCGCCTCACTTTACGGAATATCCCAATCCAATCGCAACTTTGCCGATCCTTATTACTGAGGAAAGAACCAATTTAATTCTTCTTTCCCAGTGGCTTTAGCTTGCTATATGCGTGATCGGCAGTTGCCGTTGAACTACCTTGAGGACAAGGGGAATAAAAATGTCGCTGTTTCCGAGATAACCGCTGATGAGGTATTAGGAACAAATATACCTAACGAAAAGATTTTCTTCTCATTCGAATCCCGCTTTGAACCTTATGGCTATTTAGTGCATGATTCATTGAAATTGATAGATTTGGTGTGCAGAGAATCACGAGACGGCAGGGCTTTAACCCCTTTGGAAATAAAACTTACAACTATTCCTGACAGTACAACTTTTGACAAAAAAGAGATTGACTATGGAAGTGAATTGGTGGTAAGAAACCCCACTACCCGTTACATGGCACTTTCAATGGTTCATTCATGCCAGCGAAAAATGCGCAAGATTCGCAACCTTTTTGAACCTTTGTGTCACTCCATTCGCAGCTGGGATAATGCGGCTGAAGTACTTACAAAGCGGGAACAAATAATGGAGACACTAAATCAATTTCTTGATGATTTCAAACATTTTCAAAAACCTTTGTTAATGCAGCCTATCTGGAAGACAGTGGGGCGCTCCGCGGAATTAGCGGAGAATTGTCTGGATATATTCATTTGGAGTAATTTTTCATTGGCTCGCTTGATTATGGATGCGGCCAAAGAAAGGAGAACAGAAATAACCCGACCGCAGAGAGCCGCTATAAGACTTGCTCGTTTTCTATATGAAGCATCAACCCGCAAGCGCGTCTACCAAGGCCCCATATATGACGGCATGACGTATAATACTCTAAACGACAAAGAGTTTGCTATTGCCGGGAATAGGACTAATGAATTTATGCGCTGCAAACGACTGGAAACACCAGCCGTAGAGAAAGATGAAATCAAGCATATTATCAGAGGCGGAGGTCAGAACTTTCTCAGCCCGGAAAGAAGATTCGATTCAATTATTTTTTTACTCAACCGATTTATTTGACTGAATAAGTGAAAAAGCTGATAAGCAATTATAATGTTATTGACCTATTCGCTGGGGGCGGAGGCCTTGGCCTTGGCTTTCAGAATGCCGGGTTTCGCATGGTCGCCTCATATGATAACTGGATTCCCGCCATTAATTTTTTCAAAAAAAATATCAAGTCTCACCCAATTTATGAAATTGACTTAGAAAAAAAGACTTCTGTTGAGCATATACGGAAACACAACCCTGATTTTATCATAGGCGGACCGCCTTGTCAAGATTTTTCATCCGCCGGCAAAAGGCATGAATGTCAAAGAGCAAACTTAACAGTTGTATTTGCTGAAATTATTAATGATTTAAGACCCGATCTTTTTCTAATGGAAAACGTGGAGCGTGCAAAAAAAAGCAGAGCGTTTGCCAGAGCTAGCGGCATACTTAAGGAAGCTGGATATGGGTTGACGGCCGCGGTCCTTGATGCGAGTTTATGCGGTGTTCCTCAAAAGAGAAAAAGGTTGTTCCTGTTTGGTGAGTTGGGGGGGAATGACAATGTCCTTATTCCCTATATTATCAAGGCTCAAAGACAAAAGCCTATGACTGTTAGAGAATATCTAGGCGATAGCCTTGAAGTTGATTATTACTACCGACATCCAAGGAGTTATGCAAGACGAGGCATTTTCAGTGTGGATGAGGCCAGCCCGACAATACGAGGAGTAAACCGCCCATTGCCCTCTGGATATCCCGGACATCCAGGAGATCCGGTACCGGTTTCCTCAACGATAAGGCCTTTGACGACTAAGGAAAGAAGCTTGATTCAAACTTTTCCAGAAGATTTTGATGTAACTGGAGCCAAAAGCGAAATCGAACAAGTTACAGGGAACGCGGTCCCAGTAAAACTCGCAGAGTTCGTGGCGCACAGGATAAAAGATTATCTCACAGGAAAAATCAATGGTCAACCTCAAGATTCCACAACTTCAGTATCCTCACCATTTGTTCAACTTGAACTCTTTGAACAAAAAGCAAATTACCTAGTCAAACCCCGCACAAAAAATGATTGTGAGTCAAATTTGTGTTTCTGAGAACCTTGTCTCGAATCCGCCTCAGGCGGAATCCGAACTGAAATCCAGCAGTTATTAATGGTTTCCGCCCTTGGAGTCTACGTCAAGGGAAAGCGGGAGTCCTCCGATTTGCTTTTATGAACCTTTTTCTATGTTGCCTTTTATTCATTTAACGACAATAGAGGGATTTGTTGACCGGATGCGGCGGACGATGAATGACATCAAAGAGAATGTCAATGTCCGACGGGAGAGCACCCAGCATCGCAATATGCCCTTACAATCTCCAGCACCATCTTAGCGCAGTTACTGAGTTCTTCGACGGATATATACTCTTCCACTGTGTGAACTTTACTCATACCGACGCTTAAATTAACCGCTTTCAGCCCCTGGGCGTTAAAATGATTCGTGTCGCTGCCGCCGCCGGAAGCGACGATTGCCGGTTCCTTTCCCAGGCCTCTTAAGACCTCCTTCAAAGTAATGATCATGGGATCACTCTCTTCCAATTCAAAGGCCGAGTAAAGGCGCTTCACTTGCAGATCCGCCTCGCCGCCGAAATCAGCGGCGGCGTCTTCGATCGCCCGCACCATTGCCTTAGTTTGCTCCCGCAGCCGATCATCCTGCAAGCTGCGGGCCTCGGCGGTTATGGTGACTTTCTCCGGAACAATATTGGTGGCGATTCCACCCTGGATGGTGCCGATGTTGGCGGTTGTGTACTCATCAACCCGCAGCAGCTTCATACGTTCAACCGCCCGGGCGGCCATCTGCACCGCACTGATCCCGTTTTCAGGCTCCATGCCGGCATGAGCGGCTCTGCCTTTGAAGTCGACCTGAAGATGATCATGAGAAGGTCCCTGATTGACAATGCTCCCGACCGGGCCGTTACTGTCCATGACAAAGACTTCCTCGGCGTGAATCAGTTCATAATCGAGATTGCGCGAGCCGTTCAGCCCGCCTTCTTCCCAGATCGTAAAGATTCCCTGTATGTCCCCGTGCGGGAGATTGTTTTCCTTGATAACTTCCGCCGCTTCCAGGAAAGCGGCGATGGCTGCCTTATCGTCACTGCCGAGAATGGTTTCGCCGGCGCTTTTAATCACACCGTTCTCAACCACCGGCTCAATTCCCGTCCCCGGCTGCACCGTATCCATGTGAGCGCTGAAACCGATCGGCTTAGCCGGAACGGAGCCCCGCAACGAAGCAATCAGATTACCGGTTTCACCCTCGAGAATCTTTCCGGCACTGTCTTCTTTGATTTCAAAACCTAGTTTCTCCAGCTTTTGCCGGATAAAGGCGGCAACCGCCCCCTCACGACGTGAAGGGCTGTCAATCCGCACTAGGTTACTGAATGTCTGAGTAAGTCGATCCTGAATAATCATGGAAAAATAAGACCTTTAAATTTTCATCATCTGGGTCCACCTGTGGTTTATTGCTTTTTGAACCACTAATCCACACTAATCTACACTAATAATCCCAAAGCTCCGGGTACTTCGCGGCAAAATCATATTTTGAACAAAAGATCGCTAAGAGTTTGTGAAAAAAATATATTTCTTTGCGTCCTTTGAGACCTTCTGTAAAAATGTCAAGTCTCACATAAGCCCGACTTCCGACACAAGGTGCCTAATACCCGAGAGAGAGACTTGATTATGGGCAACACCTCGGGAGCGGCCGCAGCCTGCCTGACCACTTGGCCGTAAATCTTATCTCACATCGCTGTCATTATGGAATTTTTGAAAGTGTGTCAGGTCCTCGCGGAGATTAATGGGTGCCCGCAAGCACATTCAAACATTTTGGCATGATTCGAACATGGACAGGAGCGCTCTCCAGTTGTCGGGGTTCTCCGTCAATATGATATCGGCCGGTGTAATCATCCATAAAAAAAGCACTGCAATCATATTGTTCATAATTCCGGCTCCGCGGCAGCCGGCCGGTAAACAGTCGTAGAGCGAACAAGGGAACAGAAATCCAGTTCAGGGATTCGACCTTACAGCAGACCATCTTTCCGGAATCAATCTCGGCTGTCGGCGCAATCCTGGCATTGAGTCCGAACTGACTTGAATTGGCCAAGGTAAGAAAAAAGGCTGAGCTCTTAAAGTTTCTCTGATCAATCGAAAACTCATAAAATGCTGTTTTATAGCGCAGGTATCCCTTGAGGGCGGCCCAGGCGTAGGTCCAGAACCCTCGACTGCCGGCTTCAGAAAACAGAGACGCGACTTCCGCTTCAAAACCGAAGCCGCAAGTAGTCAGAAAATAAGAATTATTAAATAATCCCACATCGCTTTCAATACACCGGCCGTCCCTGATCAGGGTTAAGGCTTTTCGCGGCGAAGTCGGAATCTTTAAATGACGGGCAAAACCGTTACCGGATCCTAAAGGAACAATTCCCAGGATTTCCGATGTATTGACCAGAGCTTTGGCAACTTCATTCAAAGTACCGTCGCCTCCGGCGGCAACAATGGCTCTATAGCCTTTGCCTATGGCGTTTTGAGAAATCCTCGCGGCATGGCCTGGATATTCAGTATAGACATATTCTTTTGTTTGTTCAGGCAGGAGATCATCGGCGAGTTCTATTAGAGATTCTATAGAATTCCTTTTTGAGCCGGCGATCGGATTGATTATAAACAGAAACTTGTCAATGCTTATCATGCCGGATATTTACCAGTAATATAATCCATAAGCATTTTGTTTTCATGCTCCCTTTGAGAAAGCTGCGCTTTGATCAGGTCGCCAATCGAAACCATGCCGCAAAGTTCACCTTGCGCCACCACCGGCAAATGACGAATTCGATTGTTGGTCATAATTCTCATTGCATAATCAAGATCGTCATTGTCCGCTGCCACAACCAAGTCTTCTCGAGAGGTCATGGCTTCTTTAACCTTGGTCTGGGCAATATTACCGGCGACGTTGTCAATCTGGCGCAAAATGTCGCGCTCTGACAGCAGGCCGGCGATCTGGTTGTTTTGATCCATCACCAGCAAACTGCCAATGCGATGACTGGTCAAAAGCTTCAAAGCTTCCGAAAGTGTCGCCTCCGCTTGTATTGTGTAAACCTGTGAGCCTTTATCCGCCAGCAATTCTTTGATTTTCATAAGCAAGTTCTCCACTCTAAATTTTGTGCTGGAAGTTTCAATTTTATCGATACCCCCAGTTAAAACTTTTTGTCGGGGTGTGGTCCAATGTGTTCGTAATTATACTTTGACTTCTCGGAAAATGCAAACTGCGCAATTTAAGGAATCCCTGATAAAATGCGCAGTCTGGAGACACCGGAGATGGATTTCCGAATTTACAGCCACTTCTCCAGGAAAGGCCAGACCGGTTCTTTGTAATAACGATGTCCTTCATCGCCTATGTAAAGTTCACATCTGTCGCCTGCTTCCGCGGTTCGATATATTTTCTGTAATTCCGCAAAGGCCTCTTTTACCGCGTTGAGAGGAAAGATCCGGTCATCCTTGCCGGTGACCGCCAGGAACGGCCGAGGAGCAATCAGGCCGGCCACATCATACATCTCGGCCAGTCGCATGATACCGGGAATGTAATTGCAGCCGCAATGTCTGATTGAACCGATCGAATCCTCGAAAGTGCAGAAATAGGAAGCGGGCACTGCAACTTTTATGCGCTCCTCGACAGCCGCGGTGAATACGGACATGGTGCCGCCCCCGCTATTGCCGGTGATGGCCGTCCTTCGAGTGTCGATCTCGGCACGAGTTTCGGCATAGTCCAGAAGGCGCTGTAAATCATGACAGCGTTCGCCGATCAAGGTGCGGCCGAAAAGCAGGGCCAGTTTCTGCTGACTCTCGCAAGTATTTTTCCCGGGGTTCTTTTCCCCCCAGGTTTGCAGCGACATCCGGTGATAACCGCGCAGTACCGGCACGATCGCGGTGTAACCGCCGCGGATGGCCTGCAGGCCGATATCCCGCTCTCCCTGCAGAGCTTTTTCCTTTTCTTCCTGGTTCCGCCATTCGCCGATGTATGGCAAATGACCGGTGCCATGGCCGTGCGGCGCCAGAATTAAAGGCAGCGGAGATGAATAATTCCTCGGCAGCAGCAGGTAAAAGGGCACACGAAACCCGGGTTCGCTGGCAATCGTCCACAGTTCGCGAACACCGTCCTCCATTTCCACCGTCTCTTCCAGCTGCGGATCAAGTTCGCAAATGCCGCGTTGGCGAATTTTGTCGAGCCCGAGAGCTTCTTCCAGACGCGGACGGAAAGCGCGCTGCCATTTTTTCAATTCTGACAAATCGGCGGCCCGGCAGGCATAACTCCGCCAGATTTCATGGCTCAAATGAGAGGTGTAAGTTTCGGGGTCAAATTGTGCGGAAGTGGACATTTTTCACCTTTTTGGATATCCCTGAGCTTCTGTTCCTTGCTTTCTGAACAAACCACAAGTCGGAAATTTCAAATGCTTATAATATAATCGCCGGGTCAGCTCTTCGCTAGCATGATTGATTCATGCGAATTCGGCCATGAGTCATTAAAGTTTCATATTAAAAACGATAGTATATAAGCCAAATCACTATCATCCGCCGAAATGGAAATGAGAACTGCGCTCTCTTTACATCGAGCAGGGTAACTGTGAGAAGTCCGATAAAGATAGTCGTTTAAGCGTAACCGAGTAAGGGTGAGACGAAGTGTGGGATGAAGAGGAAGCTGAAGTGTTTAAAAGAGAGGTTCCAAAATGTAAGGGGTGGATATTTAATCAAACCAGGATTAAATTACAGTTTTACCAATGGAGATTTACAATCATGAATAATACCAAATCTAACCTGGCGGTGGTGATTATGGCCGGTGGTGCCGGCACTCGTTTCTGGCCTTTAAGCACCGCCGAATTCCCGAAGCAGTTCATCCCGCTTTTCGAGGGGGAAAGTCTGTTGCGAAAGAGTTTTCAGAGGGTACAGGGAGTGGTTCCCCCGGAGCGCATTTTCTGTCTGACCAGCGCGGCCTTCGTATCCGTGGCGGAACAACAGCTGCCGGAATTGCCCCGGAACAATGTCATAGGCGAACCGGAACGTAAAGACACTGCGGCAGCAGTTTGCTTGTCCGCCCTTTTGATCCGCAAACGATTAGGTGATGCGGTTATTGTAACCCTGACCGCCGACCATTTAATCGAACCGATAGAAAATTTTCAACAAACCATTTTAAGCGCCGCTGACGGAGCGGCGGAAAGTGGAACTCTTTACACTTTCGGAATTCAGCCGACATGGCCCGCAACCGGGTACGGCTATCTGGAACTGGGAGAAAAAATCATGGAAACCGGAAAAACAACGCATCACCAGGTAGCTTCTTTCCGTGAAAAGCCTGACAGCGCCACCGCCCGGCATTACTGCGAATCCGGCAATTATTTGTGGAATTCCGGCATGTTCACCTGGCGCGCCGACAGCGTTTTACAGGAGTTCAAGAACCACCTGCCGAATCACCTTGACCTCCTTAAACCAGCGGTAGAAGCTGACCAGACCGAAAATTGGCAGGAGGCCTTGAAATCCGCCTTCACCGGCCTGGAACGCAATTCCGTTGATTACGCCATCATGGAAAAAGCCGCCGATGTCCGCTGCGCGGCGGGGGAGTTCACCTGGCGCGACATGGGCGGCTGGCAGGCGATGCGCGACCTGCTTCCCAGAGACCGGGACGGGAACTGGACACAAGGGCATCTGCATGGGCTTGACAGTTCAGACAACCTGGTTTTCTGTGTCGACCCGCGGGAAACTGTCGGCCTGATCGGTGTCCAAGGGCTGGCGGTGGTGCGTGCCGGTGACAGAACCTTGGTAGTGCCGCAAGACAGACTGGAAGAAATAAAACAGCTGGTTGAAGCCATGGAAAATCAAAAGAGCTGATGCGGGAACCAAGCTATGCCCCATAAAACAAGGTTTTCTTCTGCAGTGCCCGCGGGCACCCTTTCGTATTAGATCTCGCTGCTGTCGAGCCGAGAAATTGTTTTTTTCTATGAAAAAATTTTACAAACGTCCCTTTTGCTATTATAGTACTATATGATTTTGAATGCGAGGATGCTGTCGCGAAAAAATAAACTGCGCCGAGAATTTTTAAGACGAAGAAGGGAGATGGCCGCGGAGACCGCGGCTGATTTGAGCAAGGCTGTATGTTTTCAACTGAGAACCTTGCCGGAGATTGTGTCGGCCGGTTTAATCGCGATGTACTGCGCGTTTGATCAGGAAGTTAATTTAAACCAATTAACAGCGGAATTCTTAGAACAAGGGAAACAGGTGCTTCTGCCTCGTTTCAATCATGCGACAGGCAGTTATGAAATGGTGGAGATAGGAAATATTGATAGAGACACGGCAATTGGTTATTTTGGTATCCGGGAACCTCGGAGCGAGCTGCATCCCCGGTCACATGAAAGTTTAAGTGAGAATGCTAACATGGCATGGTTAATTCCAGGTGTGGCTTTTGACATACACGGCAACCGTCTGGGACGGGGAGCCGGTTATTATGATCGCCTGCTGAGAGGGCTGCCCGGCCAGCGGATCGGAGTGGCTTACGATTGGCAGGTGATTTACCAGTTGCCGACTGCCGAGCATGACCAGCGGATGAACATTATTGTCACCGAAAACCGATGTTCGCGTCTTGCTTACGCATGATGTTATTTCCTTAATAGACAGCGCGAAGTCTGGATTCAAAGAAGCCGGCATCGGAATTTTTCTCTCCACCTAAATAGCCAAAGGCGCCTGCCTTCCTACACCCGCTTTCCCTTGTTCAAAAATCAGAGCCGTTTTCGGTTTGTGATCCCCCTTCCGCTGTTATACAAAAATGCATAAGGAAAGCGGCTATGGATGATATAGGTATTTGGATAGTGCTTTCGGCGGCAGGCATTCTGCTGCTGGGAGCGGCTCTGGGATACGGATTCAAAATTCTGCTTGAACGCCAAGGTCGAAGCAGCGTTAAAGAATTGACTGAAAACGCCCGGCGCGAAGCTGAAACCATTCGTAAAGAAGCGAAAATTGCGGCTAAAGAAGAGCTGCTTCACAGCCGGGAACAGTTCGACAAGGAAAGCAAAGAGCGTCGTCAGGAACTACAGCGGATTGAACAAAGACTGGATCAGCGCGAAACAAACATAGAGCGCAAAAGTGATTTAGTGGAAAGCCGTTTAAGTGAATTGGACGAACGAAGCGAGCAGCTGCGGCGTCAAGAAGCGGAACTGGAAGCAAAACATAAAGACTTGGAAGAATTACGATCCAAGCAGCAAAGTGAACTGGAGCGCATATCCGGGCTCACCCGGGAAGAAGCCAAAAAACAGATTATGAGTAATCTGGAAGAAGAACTGGAACAGGAGCGGGGGAATTTAATCCGCCGTTTCCATGAAGAAACGGTTTCGCGCTGTGAAAATGAAGCCCGCGAGGTGATGGTAAATGCCATGCAGCGCTACGCCAATGATTGTGCCTACGAACGCACCACTTCCACCATTCCTCTGCCGAACGATGAAATGAAAGGCCGGATCATCGGCAGAGAAGGCCGAAACATTCGCACCATTGAAGCGGCCACCGGGGTCAGCGTTCTGATCGATGACACCCCGGAAGCAGTGGTTATCTCATGTTTTGACCCCTTGCGGCGGGAAATAGCCCGACTGGCCATGGAAAGACTGGTAAGCGACGGACGCATACACCCAACCCGCATAGAGGAAATGGTGTCCAAGTCGCAGGATGAAGTCGAAAAGGAGATTGTTAAAGCCGGTGAAGCGGCGGTCGAGGAACTGGGGCTTGCCAAAATAAAGAAAAACATCGTACGCCTGATCGGTTCCCTGAAGTATCGTTACAGCTACTCTCAGAACGTTCTAAAACACGCCATTGAATGCGCTTACATGATGGGAGGCATCGCTGCCCAGCTCGGACTGGATGAAAAACAGGCTCGCCGAGCAGGGCTTCTGCATGATGTAGGTAAAGCCGTCGACCATGAAGTAGAGGGCACCCACGCCGCCATCGGCGCTGATCTGCTCAAGCGGGCCGGCGAGTCAGAAGAGATCATCAACGCGGTGGCCGCTCATCATGAAGAAGTGGAAAAAGCTAATCTGCTCGGCATACTCGTGGATATCTGCGACACTCTCAGTGCCAGCCGCCCCGGAGCCCGTTCTGAATCCACCGAGCTTTACCTGAAACGGCTGGAGCAGCTGGAGTCAATAGGGAACCGCCTTGACGGAGTGGAAAACTGTTTCGCCATCCAGGCCGGGCGTGAATTACGAGTCGTGGTCGAGCCGGAAGACATCAACGAAAACAAGGCCGCTTTACTGGCACGCCAGATCGCCGAAGAAGTCGAAAAAGAAGTCCAATATCCGGGACAGGTCAAAGTCACCGTGGTACGGGAAACCAGAGCGGTCGAGTACGCTAAGTAATATGCGATTTCTTTTTTACAACATCGCCTACGCCACCGGCGGCCCGCGCAGTGCGCCCCATTTTCTTATGAGTATGCACCGTTATCTGCGCAGTTCTCGACGCCACTTCAAACATCTGCAGGAATTTATCCACGCTGTCGATGCCGATATAACCGGCGTGGTAGAAATGGATGGCGGCTCATACCGCACCCGCAGAAAGAACCATGCCAGCGAACTGGCGGACACCATGGCTCAGCACCATAACTATTACTCCAAATACCATCACGGTTCAATAGCCCGACGGATGCCGGTACTGAAACATCAGGGGAACGCTATCTTCTCCAGATCTCCGGCGGAGCTCAGCAACAGTCATTTTTTTACCTGCGGCTTTAAAAGACTGGTCATGGAATCCAGAATCGAAGGAGCGGACGTTTACCTGGTTCATTTGGCCTTGAGCCAGGAGGTGCGCCGGAAGCAGCTGCGGGACTTGGAACGGCTGGTCGGAAGATGTCATGACCGGCCGGTGATTGTGGCCGGAGACTTCAACACCCGCCGCGGCGGTGAAGAACTCCGGCAGTTTATGCTTTCCACCGGCCTGCAGAACGCCAACATGCGGGGACACCCCACTTTCCCCACTTGGAATCCAAAGAGGGAACTGGACTTTATTCTGTATTCCCCCGGCATCAAAGTGCATAGCTGCAGAGTGCTCAGACAAGTGCGCTTATCCGATCATCTGCCTCTTGTGATGGATTTCGAGCTGTTGAATAATTCCTGAAACAGGATATTGTATATCCATGAATCAAATACAAGCCCGCTACCGGAGCGAGGCGCCGGGCACCCAAAAGGAGACTTATGGGCTCTTTCTCAAAACGAATGGCTTGCTAAAAGTTTTTTCTTAGATTTTGTGGGTAACAGCTTGGTGTCAGGTGTCAGGTTTAAATTCAGAATTCTTTACCTCAAGGAAAATTCAATGGTACCATTTAAATTCTGAATATTGAATGTTGAATTCTGAATTTTGATTTTTTCTATTCACGAAACCTGATTTAACTTCAATATTCAGGATTCAATATTCGAAATTCAACATTCTTGGTACCACTGCCATTTTCCGGAAAAAAAGGCATTCAAGCACAAGAGATCAAGATATCTGAAATTTCACAGCCGTCCCATGGGATAATGTACCTAACCTTGTCCTTAATCCGCCTCAGGCGGATCGCGCACCGAAGTCGAAATGGATATAGGTGCGAGACAAGGTGCGAGACTAGGTGGGCACAAAATCAGTTCTGAAACCCGAAACCCGAAACCACGAAGTCTCACATGAGAATCAAAAGCGAGTCCTTTTATGCCTTTCTTTAGAAAACCGCAATATTCCACTGTCCGCTCCTCCAAAAAGGATGACATTCCACAGGGACTGTGGACTAAATGCAAAGGCTGCGGGGTGGTTATTTATCAGAACAAGATAAACAACAACCTCAAAGTCTGCCCTGAGTGTGATTACCATTACCCTTTGACCGCTTGGGAAAGAATCGCCGGTCTTACAGACGACGAAAGCTTCGAAGAGATCGACAGCGATCTTTCTTCGGTGGATGCCCTGGAGTTCTGCAATAACCAGGTTTACACTGAAAAAATGACCGCGCATCAGAAAAAAACCGGCCTGAAAGATGCAATTATCTGCGGCACCGCCAGTCTCGACCAACGTAAGCTGGCCTTGGGAGTGATGGATTTTCGCTTCCTTGGAGCCAGCATGGGCTCGGTGGTCGGAGAAAAATTCACCCGCCTGGCCGAAAAAGCCACCTCGGAGCAACTGCCGTTGGCCGCCATCACCGCCAGCGGCGGCGCCAGAATGTATGAAGGCATGTTGAGTCTTATGCAAATGGCCAAAACCTCCGGCGCCCTGGCCCGTCATCGACAGAACGGCTTACCTTATATTGTGATCATGACTCACCCCACCACCGCCGGGGTGTCGGCCAGCTTCGCCTCTCTGGGGGACGTGATTCTGGCGGAACCGGGAGCGCTGATTGGTTTCGCCGGACCGCGAGTGGTCAAGCAGACCACTCAGTCAGAACTACCTCCCGGCTTTCAAACGGCTGAATTTCTGGTTCGGCACGGTTTTATTGACCGCGTGGTTTCCAGAGCCAATTTACGCCGCGAACTGTCATTGTTTCTGGAATACTTCAGCGGCGCCTTGACTGGCAAAGTCAATTCCTGATGCTATAATTCCCTCGCCGCGGTTGTCTGGTTACGCAAGCGGATGGTGGAGTCACGCGAACCGGGTCAGGTCCGGAAGGAAGCAGCCCTAAGCGCAGGCTCCAGGTGTCCGTCGACTGCGTAACCGGCAACCCGGCGTTATCTTGCCGTCAAAAAATTATAACGAAAATACAGATTCATGACTTACCAAGTACTTGCCCGGAAATGGCGGCCGCAGGCTTTCGCCGATATGGCCGGACAGCAGCATGTTGTCCGTACCCTGCAGAACGCCTTGGCTCGGCAAAGAGTCGGTCACGCTTATCTTTTCGTCGGCCCGCGCGGAACCGGAAAAACCACCACCGCCAGAATCTTCGCTAAAGCCTTGAACTGTCAAACCGGCGTGGTCAAGGAACCTTGTTGCCAATGCGATTCATGCCTGCAGATTGCCGCCGGCAATTCCCTGGACATCGTGGAGATTGACGGCGCTTCCCACAACAGTGTCGAAGATGTCCGGGATCTCCGGGAAAACGCTCAATACACCCCGCGCGGCCGCTACAAAATCTATATCATCGACGAAGTTCACATGCTTTCCAACGCCGCCTGGAACGCCTTGCTGAAAACCCTCGAAGAACCGCCGCCGCACATCAAATTCTTTTTCGCCACCACCGAACCGCACAAAGTTCTGCCCACCATTCTCTCCCGATGTCAGCGCTTTGACCTCAAACGTCTGCCGGCAAGCCTGATTTCCGACCGGCTGCGACAAATTGCCGAGGCTGAAAATGTGGCCATTAAAGACCGGGCTCTGGCGGCCATCGCCCGAGCCGCCGACGGCGGTATGCGGGACGGCCAGTCGATATTCGACCAAGTCATTTCTTTCTGCGGCGGCGAAGAAGAGGACGAGATAACCGAAGAACAAGTAATCAGTGTATTCGGCCTGGCTTCAGGAAGTGAACTTAAGGACTTGGTTGCAGCCATTTTACGCGATGATCCCTCGACTCTCATCGAAGCCGTGCGCCAAGTGGCTGACCGAGGGCGGGACCTGGAGCGAGCCTACAATGACCTGCTGGTTTATGTCCGCAATCTCGTGCTTCTGGAAGTTGCCGCCGACCCGGAACAAATCCTGCAGGCCGATGAGACGGAAATGGCCGATTTGCGGGAACTTGCGGCTCTCTGTGAAAGCGGACAAAGCCGGAAAATTCTGGAAAAACTTTCGGATTACGAAAATTGGCTGCGTCAGGCTCTCAACAAAAGAATTCACCTGGAAGTGATCCTTCTAAAGGTCATGCGTCACGCCCACAGCGTTTCTATCGATCAGGTCATTGAGCGGCTCAACCAGTTACGCGAATCTTCCGTTCTCACCCCTCCCGCCAATACCGCCTCGGAAAAAAGCGCGAACAGCAAGGATGAAGATCATCCCCCGGAAACCGTCAGCGGCGAATCCGGGAAGCAAACAGCAGAGTCCACAACCGCTTCCGAGAGCGCCCCCGCACCTGCCCCAAGCGGCCAGAAAAAAGATAACATAACTCCATCGGCTCCCCCTGCTGCCGACAACCATACCGGCAACTCAGATACCGCCACGCCCTTTGATGAACCGCCGCCGCCAGCGGATAAATTCTCCAAAAGCTCCGGCAAGGAAGCGGACAAACAGACAGAATATCCGGCCGTAAACGAAAAATATGCAGAAGTAAAAGAAGAAAAAGTCAATAAATCCAGCTCATCCACACCGACGGCGGACTCCGCCGTTGAAAGTCGCGCCGCAGAAGCCGATTCATCATCAGCCCCCCATACGGATGATATAGAAACGGTAAACGTACAGAATGGTTCTGAGAATAAAAATGACGGCAGGCGACGGCTGATCGCGCCTCCGGAAGTCAGAAAAAGAGTGGAGAACTATCCGTTTGTCCAGAAAGCGGCCGAACTTTTCGAAGGCCGTATTGTGGAAGTCAGAAGCTGGGATTGAAATCATGAGTGCGCACACTGAATATCCTGAAGCACTGAACCTTTTGGCGCGGGCTTTCACCAGGCTGCCGGGCATCGGCGAACGCACCGCTGAACGGCTGGTTTTCTCCCTGCTCGATTGGACGGAAGAAGACCTGCGCCAGTTCGGAGAGCATCTTAGTGAACTCAAAAAAAATGTCCATATATGCGAAAACTGCGGCAATTGGGCCGACAGCCGGCAGTGCGCCATTTGCCGTGATTCGGCACGCGACTGCAAGGTCATCTGCGTGGTGGAAACCGCTGCTCAAATAATGGTTATAGAACGATCCCGCTGCTTTCATGGACATTACCATGTCCTCGGCGGACGCGTTTCCCCCCTGGACGGAGTCGGCCCTGAAGATCTGAACATTGAGGGGCTGCGACAAAGGCTGAAAGAAAATCAGGTAGAGGAATTGATTCTGGCTACCGGCGCCGATGTGGAAGGAGAAGCGACCGCCGCCTGCCTCAAAGACACGCTTCGAAACGATGGATTACGCATGACCAGAATCGCCTTCGGGGTGCCGGTCGGCGGCGATATCAGCTACGCCGACGCGGCCACCGTGGCGATGGCCATTAACAGCCGCCACAGTGCTGACTAGATGTTATGCGAAAAGGTTACAGTTCCACGGGTTGACACCCGTGCCTGCATTGATGTCGCCCTCTTCGAGGGCTGCGAAGCAGAATCAGCCTGATTCAGGCAGGCCCGCCTCAGATGGATGCCAGAGATGTAGTCTCGGGCGCCAGTTCGTGGACAAACAGTCAGCCAAAAAATAGTTTCGTCAGCAGAATTTATGGGCACATTGTGCTCGTCTTTCATACCCAATACCGACGAAGCATGTTGGTTACGCTTACCCGACCCGCTTAATCGCCCCAGACGCGCAGTTGAAGTGCCCCTTCAGTCCATATTTTTTCTGATTGTCGTTCAACTGGCGACCCCCTTGGGCTCAAAATTCAGAGAACCTCACCCGGCGTGCTCAAACAGTGCGTTTTTTGGGAAAATGAAAGTGGTACAATCAGCGCCTGGTGTAGCACGGGACCGTTCCGAAGGAACAGAGTCTACTCAGCACTTTATTGTACTACGGGCGTCCTCGCCCGTAGCTGTTTATGCGCCGCTCACCGATACGGCCGAGGACGACGTATTACATACGGTTCGCGACCATGGTGCCACTTTATTTTCCCAGAGATCAAGATGTCTGAAATTAGGCCTCACCCCCTTTTCGCGGAGGGTTCAGCAAGCTGAGCGAGCCAGCACCTGACTCTTTCCCCTTCTCCCATGTCGAAATAAGGGGGCGGTTCGGCGCATTTCTCGAATCGATAATCACATCTGTCAGCGAAGCGGCAGCCGGCGGGCGGATTGATCAGCGGCGGAGGTTCTCCGGGGATATATGTCGGATGCTCTTTCCGGCGCAGACGAGGCACACTGGCCATTAACGCATGGGAATACGGATGCCGTGGATGCGGGAAGAAAGATTTCGCGGAACCGCACTCGACCATCTGCCCAGCGTACATCAAGGCCACTTGATCTGCGATTTCGCTGGAAGTAGATACATCATGGGTGATAAGGATAAAACTTATGTCCTGTTCCTGTTTGATTTTTTTCAAAACATTCATGATATTGGCCTGGGTCAACACATCGAGAGCTGAAGTGGGTTCATCCAGCACCACTATGTCAGGATCGGTCACCAGTGCCATAGCCAGAGCCGCCCGCTGACGCATACCGCCGGAAAGCTCAAAGGGATAGCGAGTCAGAAAATCGACCGGAATCCCCACCCGCCGAAAAGTCTCTTCCGCTTTTTCCATGGCCGCGGCCGGCGAATACTTCCGGTGCAGGCGTAACGGCTCCGCCACCTGCTGCCCGACTCGCACAACGGGGTTGAGCGAATTCATCGCCGCCTGCATGACCATGGAAATCCGGTTCCAGCGCAGCTTACGCCGAAAAGTATCTTCATTGCCGGGAAGAAGCTCCTCGCCGTCCAGTCGAATACTGCCGTTCAACCTGTCAACATTTCTCGGCAGCAGACGCAGAAGCGCTTTCGCCAGGGAGCTTTTGCCGCAGCCGGACTCGCCCAGCACCACCACCGCTTCTCCACGGTTTACTGTCAGATCCGCCCCATCCACTGCCCGTACCACTCCCTGGCCGCTTCGATAGTAGAGGCGCAAATCCTTTATTTCCAACAATGGCGGAGGTTGATTAGCAATCATAATCCAGTATCGAACCTTCGTTAACCAGTCCTCAGACGGGGGTTGAAAATTCTGTCCATGGCAAAACCCAGCATAGCGAAACCAAGTCCGGTAATCATCAGCATCACTGCGGGAGTCACCACCCAGTAATAGAATTGGTTGTACAAAGCGCTCTGCTGCTGGGCGTCATTGAGGATTTTTCCCCATGTCGGCAGCAGCGGATCGCCCAGACCGAGAACAGCCAGGGAGGCCTCAAGAAAGACAAAAGTAGGGATCAAGGTAACGAACCCCGGAATCAGAACCGGCAGAATACGCGGGATCATATAACGCAGCACGATTCGCCGATTGCCGGCGCCGTAGGCGCGGGCGGCCTCAATGAACGGCGCCTGTTTCACCGGCAGCAGCATGGAACGATACATTTTTATTCCGGCACTGAAGATTCCCAACGCCACGACCACGGCGAGCATCAGCCAGAGACTGCGGGAATAGAGAGTGCCGACCATCACCAGGACCGGAAGCAGCGGCAGGATCATGTTGACCTCGGTGAGTCGCTGGATCACACCGTCAATCCAGCCGCCGAACCAGACGCCGG
>PUNB01000195.1 GCA_003552565.1 Lentisphaerota bacterium | reverse complement strand
GCGAGACAAAGTTTTATTTTTTTGTGCGTGTAGAGACTGCAAACACCTTTTCGCATGGGGTCTAGCTATTCATAAGGTGTCAACTTTTAGTCAGGACTTGACACACCTGAACACTGAAACCAAGAAGTCTCATACAAACCAATCACCCACCCCCGCGATTGCCAACCGCCAATCAGAAGTTAAATTAATCTATACTAACCAATTGACAAGCATCATCATCAAAACTGTTAAGACATAAAATATGTTTCATCGTCGATTATTCCATCTTATCTCGGGGCCGCTTTTCATAAGCGTCACCATGCTTGTTTCCGGATGTCTGGAAATGGAACAGAAAATAACTATCCGGGAAGACGGATCAGCCGCCGTGTCACTTAGTTATTCTATTCCTGAAGAGGACTACCGGTTTTTTCAGGAAATGCAGGATTTAATACAGGAACAGCAGACCGGCAATCGCCCGGAAACGGCAGAAGAGCGCCTGTGGATGTTCAATGAAGAACAGGCCCGCAGCCATTTCAATCAATCAGGAATGAGCCTGCAAAGCTATGAACAGGGAACCAATGAGCAGGAAGGCCGGCGTTACGCCAGTATCGTTTTCAATCTGGATGACCTGCGCGAATCCATACAGGCCGGCCATATCGGAAACTTTATGCTGGAAAGTGCCGACCGAACAGAAAAAGAAGATCGGGAAGCCCATATTTTCAGGTTTCGAATGCCGGCCCATGTCCAGGAACAACAAATAAGTCGCCCAAGAGGTGAACACGCCGAGACACTTGAAAAACTGCTGGAAAAGGTGGAAATCAACATAGTTGTTGAAACCCCGCGGCCGATCATCTCGGCCACCGGTGAAATAACCAATGAAGACATAGTCCGCTGGAGTCTAAGTCCCGGCGAGGAAAATGACTATTTTCTGCGGCCGCCAGAAATTGAAGTGAAATATTAACCCGCTTTTCAGCCTGCTTTACCTTTACCGGCTTCCGCTGTACACAGGTGCTTCACACGAGTCAGCAGTGCCTTCATAAAGACTTTGACATTATAGCTTATTCTGGAAATTTTATCCGTCTTTTCCTTTTGCTGCAAATATCCGGAGGCTTTGTATAAACGCTCTACCCCATGCTCGTCAAGTCCGTAGACTTCGGTCAGTATTTTTTCACAGAACCTGTAGCCAAGTCGCCTTTCCAGTTTGGCGACCGCCTTCATTAAATCATAAAGAGCGATGTCAGTACCCGCTATTGACCGAGAAAAATGTTTGACCCGCGGCAAGTCAATCAGAAAATATTCCGCCTTCCCCTCGCGGTTCCGACGAAATAGTACGTTTTTTGGCCCCAAATGCCCATGATAAACCCCCAGTTCATGCATCTTTCTGATCACCGCGAACAACTCTTTCAAATTGCCAGAATCGCTTAACACTTCCCAATGGCTGTCCAGCACTTCCCGGATCGATTCGGTGTCCACTCTTTCTTCCGTGATTAGAAGTTCATAAAATCCGTAGTTCCGGGAATACCCCTTCTCCCAGCCCAGAGGCCGGCTGCACGGAACCAGGTTTGATTCCAGTATCTTCAATGCTTCAAATTCCCTCCCCGCCCGGAATTGAAACAACTTTCCTCTCAGAAAATTAAACAGCCCCCGATGCCGGTACAGTTTCGCCACCACAGGAGTCCCGTCCTTAAGGCATGCACGCCAGATCAGGCACAAAGGCTCTTCTTTTATGTAGGACGGTTCCGAATCCCGTTCTGACGGCAGCTTGACATTATTCATTTTTTACCCTTGAAATTTTAATATCAGCGGATGCTCCAGGCGCTGACGCATGACGCGTGTGAAAGCATCAATTATTTCCTGCCTGCGCATTTGGCGGACTTTTTTCGACTCAGCCGGAAATTCACTGCTCAAAACATGATCCAATCCGCAAATCGTCAGATGCGCGGGATGAACATAAGTTCCGCCTTCTTTCCGATTCCGTAAATGACGCACTAAATTCTCAATCGCCCCCGCGATTTCCTCCGCGGTATGAGCCAGCAGCGGCTGCAGACGCAGCTCGGTCAAAGGCCGCTCTTCAATACCGGCGACCAGCCGGGAGAGAAACAAACGCAAACGTACCACCGGCAGCAATTCACTTAATGGACGAATATCCAGAATTTCATCCTCAACCAAAGCCGCCGTCGATGCCGGCAGAAAAGTCTGCCAGAAACCCGGCGCCAGCAGCCAGTCGCCTTTCGGCGCCGAAAGCGCGGACTCCTGTCGCCTTTCGCATTCCCCCCACTCCGACAGCAAATGCCGGGCCAGCTCGACAATCAACGAATCCGCTACCCTGGACAACCCCAGACCATGCAATTTCTCCGCCACTAATTCTCCCAGTTTCGGAGTTAAATGCTCAATTGCTTTCAATTCACGCCGCAATAAAGCTTCTATCCGCCGCTGATCCCAGCCGTCTCTCGGCTCAACCTCAACCGACTCATCCCGGAGCCTGCATTCATCAGAAAAAACCGCCGCCACATCGGCATAACCGGCATCGATCAGCATCCTGGCCAATATCCGCTGCAGCGAACGTTGATCCCAGCCGCTCTTTTCGTCTGAACCGTCGGCAACCGACGCGTAATCCCGCAGTGCCACCAGAATATGATCGGCTAGCCAACTGCCGCGCACCCCGCAGACAGCCAGAGACCGGTCCAGCGCTCCCTCAATATCACCGAGGTCAACACTTTCTCGTTCGCCTTCAGAATTGCGCAGCAGTATCCTTCTGGGATGTAGCTGTATCATAGATTGAATCGCATTGAATGGGTTTCTGGACTTGGGTGAAACACCGGCCCACGAAGCGGTTGACGAGAACGGATGACGAATCTCATAATCGTTCACCTTTCTCGCATGCCATGCCGTAGCCTTTGGCGGAGGCAGGTCGCCGATCTCGTTCACCGATGTTTCTGTCCGGAGGTATCCGGTACATCGCGCCGCCGGTCGAGCTTATGTGAGACTTCGTATATATAACCTTGTCCCGAACCTGATTCCAAAGTCAAAAAAACACAGGACAAGGTTCGGGACAAAGTTGAACTCAGGAACATGCGATATGCCTTTTCGCATAGCCTCTAGCTAGACCCTCCGCGAAAAGGGTTCGGAAACGAGATTAAGGCGAAAGATTAGGGCAAAAGATTAAGGGGCGCACCCGTTCTTCCCCAATCTTTCCTCATAATCTTTCGCCTTAATCCAATTGGCCGTGGAACGCGCAGCCGCTAGAGAAGACCTAATCCCTAATGAAACGAATCCCTAATGAAACCGCCTTCCTTCATACTCCCCTCAACTCGACTTCTCAACCCCGGTAAGATTACGAATCTCCTCAATGAATTCTCCCACATCTTCAAAGCTTCGATAAACAGAAGCGAAACGAACAAAGGCCACATGGTCAACATCCCTCAGCTCCCGCATCACCAGTTCCCCGATATACTGGGAGGGCACCTCTCTTTCAGGATACAGTTCCATGTTCCTGGTGGTGTTTTGAACTATCTTGTCAATCTGCAATTCACTGATCGGCCTTTTCCAGCAGGCCTGCCGAATCCCGGAGCGAATCTTGGCAGGATCAAAATCTTCCCTGCCCTGATCACGTTTAATTACCACAATTTCTTCTTTCAGAACCATCTCATGAGTGGTGAAACGATGCCCGCAGTCAACACATTGACGCCGCCGTCGTATACTGTCTCCATCCCGGGATTCCCGACTATCGACCACCCGGTCATTAACGCAACCGCATTTTGCACATTTCATAATTATAAATCACGCACTATACGTTTTATACTAATAGCTTTACCGGTCGCTGATTCCGCTTCCAACAGCGTCGCGTTCATCCTGATGCCCTTTTCAACCACGTTAAAGCGGGCCGGCATCCCAGTGGCGAATTTCTGCACCACCGGCTCTATCTCCCGCCCCAGAATCGACTCCCGCGCTCCCACCATTCCGACATCAGTCTGGTAAGCCGTGCCGCCGGGAAAAACCTGTTCATCGGCAGTCGGCACATGCGTGTGTGTTCCAAGCACCGCGCTGACCCGCCCGTCAAGATAACGGCCGAGCGCCAGTTTCTCACTCGTTGCCTCGGCATGGAAATCAACTATGATCAAACTGGTGCGATGACGTATTTCAGAAACAATTTTATCGGCGGCGGCAAACGGCGAATCAGCCTGATTATTAAGAAAAGTCCGCCCCTGTAAACAGACAACCCCAACCTCCTCGCCGCCGACGGCGGTGAAAATTCCGTAACCCTTGCCCGGCTGCAGCGGCGACATATTGGCTGGCCTCAGCACCTGCGGAAAATCGCCGGCCTCCGCCAGAAACTCCTTGCGGTCCCAGAAATGGTCACCGCCGGTAATCACATCCACCATCGGCGCCGGAGTGATCGCCCGAATGCACTTGCCATTGATGCCTCCGCCGCCGGCCATGTTCTCACCGTTGGCCACTACCAGCCCGCAACCAAACTCCTGCCGTAATTTCACTGCCAGCTCAGTAACGGCTTTCCGCCCGCCCTTGCCAACTATGTCGCCAATAAAAAGAATCTTCATTCAGCCGAACCCGCAATCCATAAATTTATCAACACGACAATAACACGGATACTAAGCAGTAACCTAATCCGGTTAATCCACTGTTCAAGCTTGATGCTGATTACTTGCATATCTGCCGCCCGCCTGATAATCCGAGGCGAGATTTGGGGTCTGCCAACGAAACTGCCGGAGTTCCGCCTTCAGGCGGCAGTTGCAGCGAGCTTTAGCGAGCGGGCGCAAGGCACCGGATACCCCGAGAGAGAAACACCGGTGGACAACATAATTTGTAATCAGTAACCTGTAATTCGCAATCCTGCGGACGAAGAACCAGGAACGACAAACGAAGAACCCGTTGTTCACATGAGTTGCTATACTAAAGCGGTGAGTGCCCACCGCACTCCGAAAGAGCCTTTCGGCTCGGTGTCCTGAACTGATGCGAAGCATCTTTGGAGTGCGGCGGCCTGACGCCGCTTTTAGATAGCCGCGGTTTCTCACATAAGCCCGGCCGCCGGCGCACAAAGCACGCCTGATACCCCGTGGGAGAAACTTGGTTAATGCCCTGACACCTGAACACTGAAACCAAGAATTTTCATACAAGCCCGCCCGCCGGCGCGGTGCGCCTGATACCCTGAGGGAGAGACTTGTTGCGGCATATGAAACCTTGTCTCGCACCTTGTCCAGTGTTTTTTTGACTTTGGAATTAGGTTCGTGATCCG
>PUNB01000207.1 GCA_003552565.1 Lentisphaerota bacterium | reverse complement strand
TGCCTGGCCAGTTCGGAAGAGCCATCTGCCGTAACCATATGCAGGCCGCTTTCCCCGCCCAGCTCATACTTCTCTCGAAAATGCTGACGGTCCCCCAGCATTCCCGGCATCAGAAAATCGAAGAGAGACCAGATTTCCCGAATTGAATTTTCCACCGGGGTGCCGGTCAATATCAAACGATGTTCGCCTTGAAGAGTCTTGCAAGTCCGCGCGTTGGCGGTTTCCGGATTCTTAATATGCTGAGCCTCGTCAAGAATAATATAATCAAAAGCAAACTGTTCATACTCCTCAATATCTCTTCTCAGCAATGCGTAAGAGGTTATCGCCACGTCCACCTTCCCGCCTTTACGCAGTCGTTCCATGGCTGCTTGCCGCTCCCCGCCGGAAATGACTTCGGTTTTCAGTTCCGGAGTGAAACGTTCTGCCTCGGCATGCCAGTTTTCCACAAGACTGGTCGGACAAACGATCAAAGAAGGTTTCGGACACTGCGATTTTTTGCGCCGTCGCAACAGCACCGCCAGAGCCTGCAAGGTCTTCCCCAGCCCCATCTCATCCGCCAGGATACCATGGAAACCGCATTCCTCCAGATTTTTCATCCAGGCCACACCTTCTTTCTGATAATCCCGCAAACACTGACTCAATGTTTCAGAAGGAATTTCAACATCAGCCGCGGTTACAGGCTCCATCAGCCGTCGACAAAGCTGTTGCCAGCGCGATTTTCGCGAACGCAGATATGAACCGGATGCCTGAAGCACCGGAACGGCGGCGTAACTTCCGAAACGAAACCCTTTCTCTGTTCGGCTCTCGGCTTTTTCAGTGTAAACGCCAAGAGCGTCTCGCAAACTCTGCGGAATACGGGCCACGGCACCGGACTCCAGACGAATATAATCACGATTTTCACGCATGGCTTCAATCACTCGCTCCAGAGGCAGCGGCTGATTATCATCAGTCTTAACATCGCATCCCAGTTCAAACCAGGATTCGCCTTCGCGCTTGGTCGAAGCCCGCATTCGCAGATCGCCGCTGGCGCCACGCTTACGATTGAAACGGGTGGAATAATAAACCACCCAATCCTGCTCCAAGTCCTCAAACCCTGATTCCAGGAAAGGCAAAAGGAGCTCCGGATCGGCAAGCGCGAAAGCCGCCTTTTCCCGGCCAATCGGACGAAAGCCCATTTTTTCAAGGCTGTCAAGAGCCTGGTCTTCACGAACACTGTCGCGGCTGACGAAGCGGTCCCCCTGCCAGAGTATCTTCGGACCTTTGCCTCCCACCCGCTGGTCGCCGTATTCAAACTCGACCACGGCTGTGATTTCATCTTCCTCCCAGTCCAGAGTCAACACCGGTCGACAGACACCGGGCTGCGCCCGTATCTCTTGTTCCTCCTCCTTCGATGTCAGGCGAGCCGGCACGCGTCGCTGACGACAGGCCTCGTCAAGGTGACGTATCTCCTCCCGGGTAAAAAGCGCCTCGGTGTTACTCAGCAGACTTCGCATCCAGGCGGAGTCCGCGATTCCCGGCAGCCACCAGTAATCGGTCCCAAATCCAAGCCAGCTGCCGCCACGACCAACCACCGGACAGGCCTCCCCCGCCGGCAGCAGACCATGGGAAGAAAGCAGAAAGCGCGGTGTGACCCGCATGCCCTCTTCACTTTCCGCAACCTGTAAAACCAGCTCCAAGGGTTCAGAGTGAAAATTCAGACGGCCGTCAGAACAAGAGAAATTTACACAACCGCTGAGACAATGCATTAAATCCGCCACTTGATAGGAATTAAGCACATACCTGTTTCCCACCATCTCGGCGCCGCTTACCAAAAACCGCATCAACTGCTGTTCCTGCAAAGAAAAATCATCCAGTTTCATGCCTCCGGACGCGGATCCCACTTCCACCAGCTGTTTCATATTGCCGGCGGAATATTTTCGCTTATTATAGATTAAGCTTATATTCAGTTCAAGACGCTTCCAGCGGCTCTCCAGACAGGGCGGAGAGCCATCAACCGATAACTCCATGCGCGCCGCCCCCGGGCGCCGCTCAAGAAAAGCTTTCCAGGACATATCCCGCACCGGCCTGGCCGCTGCTGAAATATCGGCACCGCCGCCTTCCTCCGCCGAAGGCAAGGGGATATCGGGCTTATTCCTGCGTCCTTCGTCAAAAACCTTTCCAAGCAGTTCGGGATCCTCCGAAGACAAATGTAAAACACTCGCCACCGCATGCTCACAATAGGCTGAGCCGCGCTTCGGACATGTACAGCGGACATTGATTGTCTCGCCCTTGAACTGAATCTTAACCCGCTCAAAACCGCCTTTGTCATTAGCAACACGAGCTTCCAGAACTTTACCGTCCCGGTGAATATCCAGAACCGCGTTTTCCCGCTGCATTCTCTCACCTTCATCCCAGTTTCTGGAGCCGGCCAGAGAAATTACTTTATCTTTAATATGTTTATCCATAAATTACCGAATATATAGAGTTTATGCTAAAAGGCATATTGCGCATTCCTGAGTTCAACTTTGGCCGAACCTTGTCTCGCGCCTATATCCAATTCGACTTTGGTTCGGGATCCGCCTGAGGCGGATTAGAGACAAGGTTATATGTGCGAAGTCTCATACAAGCGTTTTCTCAATTCTCGCCATCAACGTCGGCAAAACGTATTTATTGAATTAATCAGACTAAGATGGTAATCTAAACCATATTGTCAAATATTGCCAGTTCGATTGAATTTAATTTGCGATGCGTCTTCCTGAGCATTTGCACATTCCAGCTTGTTTCTTTATAGTAAACAAGAATTTTCGCGTTAAACATTTTCGGGAACACATCACAAATGAACAAAAAAACACTCGAACGCTGGTCTCCGCAGAAATCCGCGGAGCTTTACGGTGTCCCTGAATGGTCGGAGGGCTTCTTTTCGGTCTCCGAAAAAGGTGAACTGCAAATTACCCCCAAGGGCGGCAAAGGTCCGGCGGTCAGCTTGCTGAGCATAGTCGAAGGTCTGCGTGCCCGCGGGCTGGAATTGCCGGTGCTGCTGCGTTTCAGCGACATTCTGCACTCTCGTTTAGAAATGCTTAACCGCGGTTTCACAAAAGCCATGCGGGAAGCCGAGTACCAAGGTTCTTACCGCGGAGTTTACCCGATAAAAGTCAACCAGCAGGAGCATGTGGTCGAGGAAATTCTCCGCTTCGGCCGCACTTTCAATCATGGCCTGGAAGTCGGCAGCAAAGCGGAACTGATCGCCGCTCTGGCCTACCTGGACGATCCGGAGGCAATGCTCATCTGCAATGGCTACAAGGACGAACAGTTCATCGAGCTGGCTCTTTACGGCCTGAAAATGGGGCTGAACGTCATTCTTGTGGTGGAAATGACCAATGAAGTGCCGTTGATCCTGAAATGCGCCCGGCGTTTGGGAATTGAGCCGCAGATCGGCCTGAGGGTAAAGCTTTCCAGCCGAGCCGGCGGACACTGGACCGAATCCGGCGGCGATCACAGCCGCTTCGGGCTGACCAGCGCCCAGGTGGTGGAAGCGCTGGATCGCCTGCGCCAGCAAAATGCTCTCGGTTATCTTAAAATGCTCCACTATCACTTAGGATCGCAGATTCCCAATATCCGCTCCATCCGCACCGCGGTTCAGGAGGCGGCTCGATTTTACGCTGATTTGGTGATTGAGGGAGCCCCCATGGGGATCCTTGATGTCGGCGGCGGCCTGGCGGTTGATTACGACGGCTCAAAAACCAACTTTCCCAGCAGCCGCAACTACACAGTGCAGGAATACTGCGGAGACGTGGTCGAAAGCGTTATGCAAGTGCTTGACCAACTGGAAATCCAGCATCCTTTGATCATCAGCGAATCAGGGCGCGCCACCGTGGCCCACCATGCCGTACTGCTGTTTAACATCCTGGATGCCGGCCATTTCGAACCGCGCGCAGCAACCGCCGAACTGGCTGAAGATGCCCCGGACATACTGCACTCCCTCAAAGAAACGCTTTCCACACTGAATGCTAAAAACGCCCAGGAATGTTTTCACGATGCCACTTACTATCGGGACGAAATCCGCTCTCTGTTCGTACACGGCACCATTACTCTTCGACAGCGTGCTCAGGGAGAAGAGCTGTTCTGGCGTATCGTCAACCGTATCGCCAAACTGATCAAAGAGAGAAAATATGTCCCTGATGAACTGGAAGGTCTGGAAAGCTCTCTGTCGGATGTTTACTACGGCAATTTCAGCGTTTTCCGTTCTCTCCCCGACGCTTGGTCAATTGATCAGCTGTTCCCGATTATGCCGATCCACCGGCTGCACGAAAAACCTGGTCGCAACGCCACCGTCGCCGACATCACCTGCGACTGTGACGGCAAAATCGACCGCTTCATTGATCTGCACGATGTCAAACGCTCACTGCCGATGCATGAACTGAAAGAAGGGGAGGAGTATTACCTGGGAGTATTTCTGACCGGCGCCTACCAGGAAACTCTGGGCGCCTTCCACAACCTGCTGGGAGATACTAACGTCGCCGGAATTTCGATCAAAGACAACGGAGAAATTGAGTTTTCCCGGGAAATCGAAGGGGATTCTGTGGCAGATGTCCTTTTTTATGTTGAATATGAAACCAAGGAACTCACTCAGATGATGCGCCGCAAAGCCGAACGCGCGGTCCAGCAAGGCGGCATAACACCCGCGGAAAGACGTCGAATCATGAACGCCTACCAAGCCGGCCTGCGAGGATACACCTATTTCGAAAATGAATAACGTTCAGCAGTACCCTTACTTTCTTGATCCGCCGCCGGAATTCCGATGTCAAGACAAATCGCTTTTCCAGGTTCTTCCCGTGCCTTTCGAAGCCACTGTCACCTACGGCGGCGGCACCGCCGACGGCCCGCTGGCTATCCTGCGGGCCTCGGAACAGGTGGAATACTTTAACGGCATTGACGAACCGTACCGGCTAGGGATTTATACTCATTCTCCGCTTCAAAATCCGCCCCTCGACCCGGCGGCGTTAATAGAGGAAGTAGAAAAACGCACCCTTGAAATTCTCGTCCAAAAAGCGATTCCGGTTATCCTCGGCGGCGAACACACTGTCAGCGTCGGCGCCTTTCAAGCCTTGAAGAAAAGTCAAACCGCTCCCTTCGGCATTGTTCAGTTCGATGCCCATGCCGACTTAAGAGACTCATACGACAACACCCCTTACAGTCATGCCTGCGTCATGAAAAGGGCCTTGGACCTGGACATTCCGATCGCTCAGTTTGGTGTCCGCAGCCTCTGTCGG
>PUNB01000094.1 GCA_003552565.1 Lentisphaerota bacterium | reverse complement strand
GGGGGGGCGAAGTGTGGGGACGAAGTGTGTGGGACGAAGTGTGGGGACGAAGTGTGGGGACGAAGTGTGGGGACGAAGTGTGGGGACGAAGTGTGTAGAATTTCAGTGATAGGTGTGTACGAGCGGTGTATAGTGTAAGTGGATAAACTTTCGATGTCTGCTTTGCATCTGCACATACTCGTACACATGGATCTCGTTGTTTACTTGAACATCAGTCCAGCGATGCGGTTATCGACTTCCTTTGTTCAAGGCTGCTAAACAGTCGCTAGTCGCTGGTCGCTAGTCAAAAAAACTTTAACCCAGAAACGAATTTTGGAAATCACACCGGCTTCTTTTCAGTTTCGCGACGGCAAAAAAAAGCGGGGACGCTGACATCAGCGTCCCCGCCGATGGGGGCCTGGTCCGGCAAGTCGCATTTGTCAGCGACTCGTCGGCTGGTCGGAATGACGGCTTACATCATGCCGCCCATTCCTCCCATGCCGCCCATGCCGCCCATGCCGCCTCCAGCACCGGCGCCGGCGCCTTCGTCTTCTTTTTCCGGCAGGTCGGTGAGCAGGCACTCAGTGGTGACCAGCAGGCCGGCGACGGAAGCCGCGTCCTGAAGAGCGGTCCTTTCGACCTTGGTCGGGTCGATGATGCCGGCTTCCACCAGGTCACGATACTGCTCGGTGGCGGCGTCGAAGCCGTAATTGCCTTCATGCTTCTTGATATCCTGAACCACGATAGATCCTTCGACACCGGCGTTGGTGACGATCTGCCGCACGGGTTCTTCCACCGCTTTGCGGACAATTTCAACGCCGATCTTTTCATCTTCGTCGTCGTACTGGATATTGTCCAGGCTCTTGGCCGCGGCCCGAATGATGGCCACGCCGCCGCCGGGAACAATACCTTCTTCAACCGCCGCGCGAGTGGCGTGCAGGGCGTCTTCCACTCGGGCCTTGCGTTCTTTCATTTCCGTTTCGCTGGCAGCGCCGATATTGATTACCGCCACTCCGCCCGCGAGTTTGGCCAGACGTTCCTGCAATTTCTCGCGGTCATAGTCGGAAGTGGTTTCTTCGATCTGTTTGCGCAACTGCTTGACGCGGCCGGCTATATCTTCCTGGCTGCCGCAGCCTTCCACGATGGTGGTGTTCTCTTTGTCCACCGTTACCCGTTTGGCTTGGCCGAGCTGTTCCAGAGTGACCGAATCAAGCTTGATGCCCAAGTCTTCGGTAATGCAGGTGCCGCCAGTGAGAACGGCGATATCTTCAAGCATCGCTTTGCGGCGATCTCCGAAGCCAGGCGCTTTGACGGCCGCGCAATTGAGCATGCCGCGCAGTTTGTTGACTACCAGAGTCGCCAGGGCTTCGCCCTCGACATCTTCGGCGATGATCAGGAACGGTTTGCCCTGCTGGGAAACTTTCTGCAATAACGGCAGAAGTTCCTGGAGATTGCTGATTTTCTTCTCATGAATGAGGATGTAGCAATCTTCAAGTGAGCATTCCATGTTTTCCGAGTCAGTGACAAAGTACGGGCTCAGATACCCTTTGTCGAACTGCATGCCTTCGACCACGTCGAGGGTGCTTTCAATGGTCTTGGCTTCCTCGACAGTAATCGTGCCGTCTTTGCCGACTTTGTCCATGGCGTCGGCAATCAGGTCGCCGATGCTCTTTTCGCCGTTGGCGGAAATGGTGGCGACCTGGGCGATCTGCGAGCGGTCTTCAACCTGCAGACTCATTTCACCCAGTTGCGAGACAATTGCTTCAACCGCTTTGTCGATTCCCCGTTTCAGACTCATGGGGTTGGCGCCGGCAGTGACGTTTTTCTGTCCTTCCCGGAAGATGGCTTCGCCCAGAACGGTGGCGGTGGTGGTGCCGTCGCCCGCCACATCGGAAGTCTTGCTGGCTACTTCGCGCATCATTTGCGCTCCCATGTTTTCAAACGGGTCTTCCAGCTCGAATTCCTTGGCCACGGTTACCCCGTCTTTAGTGACGGTGGGGGAACCGAATTTTTTGTCAAGCACGACATTCCGGCCTTTCGGGCCAAGCGTTACCTTGACCGCACGGCTGAGTTTCTGCACACCCCGCAGAAGGGCCTGCCGACACGCTTCATCATAGACTAATTGTTTTGCTGCCATAGTTGATAAACTCCTATTCTTAATTTTTCTTTAACTAATTACAATTTTTGTTTTAAGCTTTTCAGCTCATTACCGCAAGGATGTCATTGGAACTGAAAATCTTGTATTCCTTGCCTTCATACTTGATTTCAGTGCCTCCGTATTTGGAAGTCAGAACGACATCGCCTTCTTTAACTTCGAACGGCACTTTTTCGCCTTTGTCGTCGGTCTTGCCCGTTCCCAGAGCCACAACCCGCGACTGCATGGGCTTTTCCTTGGCGCTGTCAGGAATGATGATACCGCCTTCCTGAACTTCGCCTTCTTCCTCGATGTTCTCAACCAGAACACGATCTCCTAAAGGTTTGATTCCTACTGCCATAGTTCTTTACTCCTATAATTGTTGTTGTTCTACTGCTTGTTTATGCTTATTGTCGATCGGCAATGCTTCCAGTTACCGAGAAGTTCGCTATTTGATCCTCCTCGAAGCTGGAAGCATCCGTTTAAGCCTGATCTCAGCTCTTGTCCTGACTGTCATCGTCGACTTCAAAATCGGCATCAATGACATCGCCTTCCTGGTTCTGTCCGCCGGCCCCGGTATTCGCGCCGGTTTCACCGCCCCCGGCACTTCCGCCGGTCTGCTCCTGCTGAGCCTGACCCTGGGCATCCTTATACATCTCCTGGGACATGGCGTGCATCTTGCTCTCCAGATCACTCATTACCGATTGCATTTTTTCGTAATCTTCGTTTTCAATAGCCTTCTTCAGTTCCGCAACGCCTTCTTCCACCGGTTTGCGTATGTTGTCAGGGAGTTTGTCGCCATGCTCACTGAGCTGTTTTTCCGTCTGATACACCAGAGAATCGGCTCGATTGCGGATTTCAATCTGTTCTTTGCGCTTCTTGTCTTCTTCACTGTGCGCTTCGGCATCCTTAACCATCTGCTGGACTTCTTCTTCGGACAGCCCGGAGCCGGCGGTAATGGTGATTTTCTGTTCTTTGCCGGTTCCCAGATCCTTGGCGGACACGTTGAGAATACCATTGGCATCAATATCGAACGTCACCTCGATCTGCGGCACTCCCCGGGGAGCCGGAGGGATTCCTTCAAGATGGAATCGGCCGATCGATTTGTTGCCTGAGGCCATCTCACGCTCGCCTTGCAGCACATGCACTTCCACCGATGTCTGATTATCGGAGGCGGTGCTGAAAATTTCACTCTTGCGAGTGGGGATCGTGGTGTTCCGTTCAATCAGTTTGGTGAAGACACCGCCCAAAGTCTCAATGCCGAGACTGAGGGGGGTCACGTCGAGCAGCAGCACATCATCCACGTCGCCCTGCAGAACACCGCCCTGAATGCCGGCGCCGATGGCCACCACTTCATCGGGATTGACTCCTTTATGGGGTTCTTTGCCGAAAACGTCCGTCACCAGTTTCTGTACCGCCGGCATGCGGGTCATGCCGCCGACAAGTATGACTTCGTCAACTTCGTTCTGCTTGATTCCCGCGTCCTTACTGCAATCCTGACACGGGCCTTTGCTGCGGTCAATCATATCTCCCACCAGTTGTTCAAGCTTGGAGCGAGTGATTGATGTGTTCAGATGCTTCGGCCCGGAAGCGTCGGCGGTGATAAAGGGCAGGTTGATGTCCGTTGTCGTGCTCGAGGACAACTCGCACTTGGCCTTTTCCGCCGCTTCTTTAAGCCTCTGCACCGCCATCGGATCGTCGCGGAGGTTGATGCCGTTGTCTTTCTTGAATTCATCGACCAGCCAGTCAATGATTTTTTCGTCGAAATCATCACCACCTAAATGGGTGTCACCGTTGGTCGCCTTTACCTCAAAGACACCGTCGCCGATTTCCAGAATACTGATATCAAAAGTACCGCCGCCCAAGTCGTAAACGGCGATTTTTTCGTCCGCTTTTTTCTTGTCTAAGCCGTAAGCCAGGGAGGCGGCGGTTGGTTCGTTGATGATTCTCTTGACATCCAGCCCGGCGATTCTGCCGGCATCCTTGGTCGCCTGACGCTGACGGTCATTAAAATAAGCGGGAACAGTGATCACCGCTTCTTTTATTTCCTCGCCGGCGTAGGCTTCGGCATCGGTTTTCAATTTCTGCAGGATCATCGCCGATATTTCCGGCGGGGAGTAAGTTTTATCACCAATTTCAATGTGGGCGTCGCCGTTCTTCGCTTTCACGACTTTATAGGGCACCAAGTGGATTTCATGTTCAACTTCTTCATACCTTCTGCCCATGAACCGCTTAACACTGAAAACAGTGTTCTGTGAATTGGTCACCGCCTGTCGTTTGGCGGTGGCTCCCACCAGCCGCTCGCCGTTTTTGGTGAACGCCACCACGGATGGGGTGGTCCGGCTGCCCTCGGCGTTCGGAATAACTTTGCTCTCGCCGCCTTCCATTATCGCCATGCACGAATTGGTCGTGCCTAAATCAATTCCAAGTATCTTCGCCATTGTTACGGCCTCCTGAATTTAAAATTTAGTTTTCAAGATTTCTTCAAGATTTCTATTTTCTATATGTATTATGTATATTCTGACCGGCGCTAAGCGACCAGTCGAAATAACTGTTTCTGTTTAGCAGGGTTTATGCCCCGAATATTGTTATAGTTCATATACTGCTGTAATGCATGGCTTTATACACTGTTGAATGGTTTGATTCATTTTTTGTTTCCTCGGTGTGCGCTGGCTGTGACCCAGTTTTTTGTCCCAGGTGTGCCATAATGTCCCGGTTGCGCAGTGACTGTGCCCTCTTGCCGCCTTTTCCCATTCTAATTTACCCATTTCGCGCATTGCCTAATATGGGTAAAAAATTTGTATAGATTTTGTCCTTAAATCACTAGTTAAATGGAAGTTATGAGAAAATAGTTGAATGACGAATCCGAAACCCAAGCCGGTATTTCATAAGGCAATTCACCGCTTGACGAGCAGGGGGGGGGCTTTACTTCACCGCCGATTTTTTTTGGCTTCCTGACTGCGTGACTCAGTGTCCCCGAATTTGTCATTATTTCTGACCCCGGAGATTTGAGTGTACGAGTACGTGTACGATTACGGTACTCGGATTACTGATAACCGATCACCGAGACGGAGTCTCATACAAGCCCGACCGCCGGCGCGATGCGCCGGATACCCCGAGGGTGAGACTTGGTTACGGGCAATACATCTG
>PUNB01000141.1 GCA_003552565.1 Lentisphaerota bacterium | reverse complement strand
TGACCTGTCCATTATCTGTAGCATCCGATACGTCATAGTTTTCTCCTGCTGAAAATAAACCGGACTCTTCAAAGTAGAGATCTTCAATACGGACCAGCCGGCCTTCGTAATCACCGGGCGCCACCCGGAAAACGGCGAATTCATTCCCCTGCCGAACCGCCGCCAGTCCGCCGATCAATCGGACATTTGCGGCGACTCCCGCCTCCACTCCTGGCTCGGACTGCAGACCGATTACTCGGAAAAGGGTGGCGGAGTGATTTCCAAAAAAATGATTACAGCCGTTTTGGAAGAAGCAAGGAAAACCGCACCGAAAAACGCCGAAACCTGAAGCAGCGAGTCTCATACAAGCCCCGCCGCCGGCGCGGTGCACGCTGGATACCCCGAGGGAGAAACATCGAACATTGAACGAAGAACCGTGTTTCACATAAGCTGCTATACCAAAGCGGTGATCCGCATGAGGCGGACGAGACAAGGTGCGAGACTTATGTTGCATGCAACATAACGAGACAAGGTGAGCACAAACTCAGGCCTCAACCCCTTTTCGCATGGAGCCTCGCTAGAAAACCAAATAAATGACTGATCATGGAAAAAGTACAACTTGGAAGAACCGGGTTAATGGTCACTCGCACCGCTTTCGGTGCCCTGCCGATACAACGCGTGGATAAACAACAGGCAACGAAGATTCTGCGCCGGGCGGTGGACGCGGGCATAAATTTTTTTGACACCGCTCGAAACTATTCGGACAGTGAAGAAAAAATCGGCTTCGCTTTAAGCAAGCGCCGGGATGAAATTATCATTGCCACCAAAAGCAACGCTAAAGATGGTGATAAGCTTTTTAGCGACCTGCAAACCAGCCTGAAAAACCTGAAAACTGATTATGTGGACATTTTACAGCTGCATAATCCCTCATCTCCGCCCGACCCGGAAGATGAAAACAGCTCCTACGCTGCTATGCTCAAAGCCCAGGAGAAGGGAATGATTCGCTTCCTTGGCATTACCAACCACCGCCTGGAAGTGGCCCGTCAAGCTGTTAACAGCGGTTTGTATGATACCTTGCAATACCCCTTCTGTCATTTGGCCTCGGAAGAAGAAGTCCAACTGGTCCATCAATGTGCTCGGGCAAACATCGGCTTTATCGCTATGAAAGCTCTTTCCGGCGGCCTGATCAACCATGCCGAAGCGGCTTTCGCTTACCTACGCCAGTATCCAAATGTAATCCCGATCTGGGGGATTCAGCAACTGCAGGAACTCGAACAGTTCATAGACCTGGAAAACACCCTCCCTGTTCTGGATCAGCGCTTGCGAAAAGTGATCGCCAATGACCGGCGGGAATTGACCGGCTCCTTTTGCCGCGCATGCGGTTATTGCCTTCCATGTCCCGCCGAGATCCCCATTCCCACAGCGGCAAGAATGTCGCTGCTGCTAAAAAGAGCCCGCTGGTGGACATTCATTACCCCGGAAAGGCAAATGCAAATGGAAAAAATTCAGAACTGCCGGGAATGCGGCAAATGTCGAGAACGATGCCCTTACTACCTGGACCCACCGAAACTGCTCAAGCGAGAGCTAAACCTGTACCGGGAATTTCTGAACCAGTGCTCCGGTTGAAATTGTCGCTTAGTGTAATGCGTCAGTGAAAGATAAAATTCATGTCGGTTGACGAGAACGGGCCACGAGTCGCTCGAATCGCCCGCCGTTCTCATCGCCGTACTCGTTTTCCGACTGTTTGTTTTCAAACGTTGCACCTATGACTGACGGATTACTTTTTTTAACTGAAACACTTGCAAATTGGCAGATGATGAATACATTCATTTTAAGTTGTAGTGTATAAAGAAACTCACGAAAAAAAAGGAAAAAATTATGATGTTTGAATCAATGGAAAAAATCATGTCTGCCGGCCTCGGTGCCATATCCATGACCCGTGAAAAAGCGGAAGAGATTTTTGACGAGTACGTCAAGCGCGGCGAAGCCGCGCGGGAGAACAAGGAAGGCTTTGTTTCTGAAGTCATGGATTACGCGGAGAAAAACCGTCAGGAACTGGAGTCGATGATTGGACGACAGCTGGGCAAGTCTCTGGCCAACCTCAATCTTCCGAGCAAAGAAGATTTTGACCGCCTGGAGAAAAAAATCGATCAGCTGCAACGCAAGAAAGAACAGAAATAACCAGACTTCACTTCTGGAATGCAAAAGCAATGCATCCCAGTTTAGACATGGTGCAAGACCGCGGGCGGGGGGTGTAAAGTGCCAAAAACTGACGTAAGCCAAAGCTTTTGACTCAGTGAGTATAAGCTTGTCTTACATTAGTCGAAGCACTTAAACACTTTTTCGCCCGTGTCGCTGTCAAAATTCACCCCCTGGATTCCGTTGAAGGAATAGAATTTACAACCCCCCCAACCTCGGAAGCAATTTCCCTTGTTCGGTCGTAATTTACATCAACTCCGACGTTATCGGCATATCGTGGCGGTACTGGGAAAGTACGGTTTTCAGGAAGCCTCCGAGGCCGCGCGAGATCGCTTTCCTTTCTCCTTCCTAGGCTGGTTTCGGCGCCGGCGCGGAAAGAAACCGGTGCAGCGCCATAGCCGTCCCGTACGGGTTCGTTTGGCTCTGGAAGAAATGGGGCCGATGTTTATTAAGCTCGGCCAGCTTCTGAGCACCCGCCCGGATCTGATTCCCAAAGAGTACATCAGAGAACTGGAAAAACTGCAGGACGATGTCCCTCCCCTTCCCAGCCGGGAAATCATTCAGGAGCTGGAACACCATCTCGAGGATTCAATTGATTCTCTTTTCGCGGAATTTGATCGTGAACCCCTTGCCGCCGGCTCTATTGCTCAAGTTCACTATGGACGCCTGCCGACCGGCGAAGAGGTGGCCATAAAAATTCGCCGGCCGGGCATTGTTGAAACCATCCGCGCTGAAATCGGCATCCTGCGGGATATTACCAATTTACTCAGGATTATCTTGTTTGAGGACAGCGAGATCGATGTTCAACAGATGGTGGAGGAATTTTCGCGCGCCATTTTACAGGAAGCCGACCTTAATCATGAACGCCAGAATCTGACCCGTTTCCGCCTGAACTTTCAGAACGATCAGACCGTACGAATCCCCGCTTTTTACCGACAATTCTGCACTGAAGGCGTTTTAGTTATGGAATACATCCACGGCCTGCGGCCGGGGACCAGAGAGGACATGCTGCAGGCGGGACTGGAGCCTCTTACCATTTCAGAAAACGGCACTCGGTTCGTACTAAGTCAAATTTTCGAGCACGGCCTTTTTCACACCGATCCGCATCCCGGCAATCTGCTGATCATGGAGAATAACGTTCTGGCGCCGCTTGATTTCGGACAGGTGGCCAGACTCGGAAGAGGCGATCTGCAGCTGATGAATGAAATGATGGTGGCCATCGTCGACAACGACGCGGATATCCTTATGCGGGCGCTGGACCGCCATAATATGCTCTCGGAGCGAACCGATGAAAACCGTCTGCGGGGGCAGATGGAAGCGATGCTGGCAAATTATTATGGACTGCCGTTGGCGGAAATACCTTTCAATGAACTGTTCGCTGAAATCTTCGATATTATAAGAAACAATCACATCCGGCCGCCGCGACAATTCACTCTCATGTTGAAGGCCATGCTTACCACTGAAAACATGGCCACCACCATGAACCCGGATTATAATATCATCGAACATCTGCAGCCTTACGCCAAGCGCTACCGGCTCCGGGCGATGGACCCGCGCAACCTCAGCCGTAACGTTCGCAACGCCGCCAGAGGCGCCAGTGAGCTAGCCGCCCGGCTGCCGGATGATCTGAACAGTATCATCAGCAAAGCCCGCACCGGCAAGTTCCAGATGCGTATTCATCATGAGCATTTGAATGAACTTTCAGACACTTTGAACAAAAGTTCCAGCCGTATCAGCTTCGCCTTGATTATCACGGGGCTGCTGGTCAGTTCCAGCATGCTGGTGCCGCAGGACGGCACTCTGCTGCAGCTGGTGACATATCAGCAGCTGGGCATCTTCGGATACCTAGCCGCCGCCATGCTTGGCATCGGCATGATCATCTCCATTATCCGGTCTCGATCATAATTGTATCATGCAAGTAAAAGATTTCGACTATCAACTGCCCCCCGAACTGATTGCCCAGGAGCCGCCGGCACAGAGAACCGCCTCGCGTATGCTGGTGATTGACCGGCGGCATCGGCAAAAAATAATCCGGCCTTTTCCCGAGATTGTCGAATACATTAAGTCGGGCGACTGTTTGGCGATTAATGACACGCAGGTTATTCCGGCCCGACTGCACGGCCGCCGGCCCGGTACCGGCGGCAAGGTGGAAGCTCTTTTACTTGAGGAAATCACCCCCTCCAGGTGGCACGCGTTCCTGAAACCCGGCCGTCGCCTGAAAGCGGGCGACAAAGTGTGCTTCGGCAATCCGCCGGAAGCCGAGCTGACCGTCATCAAACGCGATTCCGAGGGAGCCTTTGAGGTTGAATTCAATTGCCAGGACGTTCTCGCTCTTCTTCAGCAGCAAGGCGAAATTCCCCTGCCGCCATATATTCAGCGCTCCCCGGCGGAAGCTGACAGACAACGCTACCAGACAGTTTACAGCGCTCGTCCAGGCGCCGTCGCCGCCCCGACCGCGGGACTTCACTTCGAGCAGGAAATTCTATCGGCCATAGAGCAAAAAGGCGCCACCATCGTCCGCCTGACCCTGCACACCGGTCCAGGCACCTTCCAGCCGGTACGTTCCAAGTGCATCGAAGACCATAAAATGCATGAAGAATATTACCATCTTACTCCCCCTGCCGCGGCAGCGATCAACCAGACCCGCCGAATAGGGGGACGTGTGATCGGTGTCGGCACCACCACGGTGCGAGTGCTGGAAACTCTGGCGGACCAGGAAGGCAAGGTGCGTGCCGGCGAGGGGAAAACCCGGCTGTTTCTGCATCCCCCGATGAAACCGCGAGCGGTGGACTGCCTGCTGACCAACTTTCACCTGCCGCGTTCAACTCTGATGATGCTGGTCTCCATCTTCTGCGGCCGGGAGGAACTCCTGGAAAGTTATCAGATGGCGATTCGGGAAAGAATGCGCTTTTACAGTTACGGTGACTGTATGTTGATCGTCTAGCCTGATTTTTTCAGGCTAGGAATGCCGGGGGATACACTTCGTCCCCCGCACTTCGTCCACCACACTTAGTCCACCACACTTCGTCCCCCACACTTAGTCCCACCACACTTCGTCCCACCACACTTAGTCCCACCACACCTAGTC
>PUNB01000115.1 GCA_003552565.1 Lentisphaerota bacterium | reverse complement strand
TGACGATTGGAGCCATTGTCCTCGTGCCCCGTAATCGTCGCCCGTAATCGTTGTCCGACCGCCCCAGTTGTTCAAGGTCCGAACTCGCCCACAGCCAGTGTAGGACTCCGTGAACGCTTACGTTTTTTTTACCACGGATTAACACGGATACACACGGATAAGGTCAAGGTTCGAGACAAGGTTTTTGTGCGGTGACAGTCTCCACCTCGGGGTATCCGGCGCATCGCCCGGCGGTCAAGCTTACATGATCAACGGCGGCGCTGGATTTTTCCGCTGACGGTTCGGGGCAGGGCGGTTGTCGGGATGAAACTTTTGGGCACTTTATAGGACGGCAACCGAGTATAGCAGTATCGACGCAGCTCCTGCTGCAGGGCGTTCATCTCGGCAGGCTCTTCGGTTAAGACCACGCGGGCGTGCGGTATCTGCCCATACAGTGAATTTTCGGCTCCGTAAACCATTGATTCCTCGATGGACGGATGCGAATTCAATAGTTCTTCCACCTCTTCGGGAAATATCTTCATGCCGGCACAGATGATTACATTTTTCTCTCTGCCGACAATCTCTAAATTTCCTCTTTCGTCAAGCCGTCCAAGGTCACCGGTATTGAACCAGCCATCTTCAAGCACTTCGTTGCGCGGCTGCCAGGGTGAAAAATAGGCATCGAACATACCGGGTCCGCGGATGAAGACTCGGCCGATACCCCGACTGTCGGGTTCTTTTATCCATAGTTCATAATCAGGCAAAAGTTGTCCCACTGAATCGCGGGAGCCGGTATTTGGATTAAGGTTAATGAAAGGCAGGCCGATTTCAATTATACCGTAGGCTTGCGCCAGGTTGAAACCGAATTTTTCAGCGAATTTTCCGGCGGTTTCCGCGGGCAGCTTCATAGCGGTTGAGAGAGCCAGGCGAGTCTGGTTCAGGGAGGAGGGGGCAACATTGTCGTCGGCGGCCAGCAGCTGGTAGTGAAAAGGTGAAGCGTAGATGAATGTAACACCCGTGACCTCGGAAATTTTTTCCAGCGACCTGGGGAAATCCTGACTGCCGAGTATGATCGCGGCTCCCCGGCGCAGAAATAAGAGTATGGAAACCACGAAGTGATGACTCATTTGCAGGACCCAGAGGACGCGGTCTTCGGCGGTAATCTTCAACCCTTTGTCGGCCGCGTCGGTGCGTTCGAAAATGGTTTTGTGCGAAAGAACCACTCCTTTGCTGGCGCCGGTGGTGCCGGAGGAAAAACGGATAAAGGCAGGCGATACAAGGTTTCCTTCCGTTCCTACGAAGGTGGGGGGAGAGTCGACGGCCAGCGGCCGCCAGCGAAAGCGGCATTGGTGATTCACCCCGGTTTCCAGCAGGGGGTCGTCAGGGGTTTCCGTTTCGCTTTCAGGCCGGTATAAAAAACCGTGCGCCTGCATACGCGTCAGAATGCGTTCCACCTCTTCTTGCGGCAGGGAGTTGTCAATCGGCACGATCGCCGATCCGGCTTCCAGCAGAGCCAGGCTGCCGACGATAAAAGCGAAGCCGTCCTCGCATTGGAACGCGATTCGGCATCCCGGCCTGATGATGGACAAGGGCAGACTTTGCCGCAATTTCCGCACTTCTTCCAGAAGTTCATCATACGACCATTGTCCAGTCGGTTCAATAACCGCCGGCCGCCGGCCGCGGGATTTGTTCTCCTGTCGAATATGAACGGCGATATTGTTCATGGATTATTACCCATTTTCTCAAGGCGGCTGTACAGTTCGTTTTTCAGGAGGCTGACTTCATCTTCGCTTAATATTCCCGCGGCATGCGACAATGTTAAATTCAGCTTGCCGTCGAAGAAATTGAGAAACACTCCAAGCCCTGGCGGTATCGGCACATGCGGAGTATGGAAAAGGTTGTTCACTTGGGAACCCAAAAACTGGCGGCAGCCTAATCCGCTTTCTTTGAGGCAGGCGAAGTAACAAGTGGCCACTTTGCCGCCCAAGGGGATTTTTGCCAGCCTCCGCATCAGCGCCAGGGGGGCGATACGGGTCAACATGCTGGCATGGTATATGTTTTCGGGAATGCGCCGTTTCATCTGTTCGTAAAGCTGTTGACGTATTTTCTCGGTGATATCCGCGTCCCCTTCCAGTTCCTCAGCGGTAAGACAGAAAAATATGAAGGAGAGATGGTTGAAAAAAAGCTTGCGCCATGATTCATGGGGCAGGCGCTGATTGATTGAAACCGGGATAACATAGTTTCCTCGAGCTTCTCCGCGTTGGCTGAATATACTGTGCAGCGGTTGCAGCACGCGGGCTAATAGCGCCGGTATAAGCATCAGCGGGCCGGACTCTTTCTCCGCTTGCAGGCGGATGGCCCGGCCGATATCAGGCGGAAAAGTTAAAAGTTCAATGCGGGTGGAGACGGGCAGTTCGCTTTTGGGCGGCGCTGGCAGGGATGCCACCGCTGGTTTTGACAGGCTTACTTGCAGTCGATTGATCTCGCGTCCGGCAATAAATCGTCGCGGCCATCGATTGAGGTGGGATGGCTCAGTTAAATCCGGCAGATTATTCTGAGTAAGATCGGCTGGAGTCATGCCGCGCCCCAGGATATCCAGCAACAATTCAGCTCCGTAGGCGTCCAGCACTCGATGGTCAAAGTGCATACCTAAAAGAGTCTGGTTGTCGCGATATTTAATTACGTTGAAATGAAGATGAGCGCCGGTGTTGGCAAAGGGTTTTTGTAGCTGCTGTACCAGCAGGGACAGGGCTTCGGCAAAATCGCTTTCCGGTTTTTCATGAACAGTCAGGGGCGGCTCGAAAAAGGAACCGCGCTCTCCCGGCCGCCAATATGGACATAGATTCCAGGCTCTTTTTATGGAGCCGCGCAGTAAAGGGAAGTGCTGGAAACTGTCCATCAGCAAACGTTTCAGCCGCTCGATATCGGGTGGTGAATTCAGACACAGGACAACCTGAGACGAATTGCCATGCCCGGAAACTTTTCTGGTAATCGAATCAAGAACGTTAATCGTCCAGTCGATACCGGTAAGATAGCGTTTTTTATGAAACATTAAATTCGCAGTTTGTCGGAATTTATCGCGTAAGCAGCTCCGCCACTCGGGCCGCCAGCGAGCGGAAGGTTTTCAGGCTCTCGGCATCCAGTCCGGCTTCCATCATTCTGATTCCGTACTGCTGTTCAATGAAGATCAGGATTTCCATCAGTCGTATCGAATCCAGACCGAGAGAGCTTAATTCCGTGTTCGGAGTGATATCCTCTTCTTTCATGCCGAGCATGGAGGCTGCCTGAGAGATCAATTCATTTTCTATCCGCTGACTGTCCGGGGATGTTGACATCTTTTATCTTTCCTTTAGAAATTTTTGAAATTGTATGAGAGTTCGTCTTTTTATAGCCACGAAAAACACAAAAAGTCACAAAGAATGGAGCGGCCGCGTCCTCGCGGCCATATAATGGAGGGCGAGCAGCTTGCCTGAGCCGCACGAAGAGTGGTCAGGTCCCCGCGAGCCAAAACAGGGCTCGTGTGCCTGTGGGCACCCCTTAATGCCCGCGGGGACGCGGGCGCTCCCTAGAAGTTGCCCATAATCATAATCAAGTCTCTTTCAGGGTATTCGGCGCATCGAATTGGCGGTCGGGTTTATATGAAACACAATTTTGAATGCTGAATATTGAATGTTGAATTTTGAAGTGGAGCCGCCTGGTCTGTCCGAAATTCAGAATTCAAGATTCATTATTAGTATTTACAATTTAGTGAGATCATCCTATGGGGAGCTTATGCCAAAAAAAAGAAGGGTGGAAATCCTACAATCGCACTAAAGCACCGGATACTTTTTCGTTTTCAGATAATTTCAAACATTCGATTTCGCGCAGTTCGGTCGTTTCAGCCTGGGCTTTTTCTGTTTCACTCTGCTCCTTGTCCGTAACTGATGGAGCCGGGTATAAAGTCTGTTTTTTGATTGACAGCGCCGCGGCGGCGCTTTGCCAGGCCAGGCCGCTCATCATGCTGCCGTAACAGGGAGTATAATCCCTCGTCCTGGCGGCGGGCGCCGGCGATAGCACTTTTTCTTTTCTTCGCTCCGGAGTCCGTGAAAAACAGTTGGAATCGATGATGCTCAAGTCCGCCGGTGATGTCGACTCTTTTTCCAGATTTGAGGAATGACGGGTGGCAAGCGACAAGGGGGAGATCGTGGCGTAATCGTTCTCCGTCGAAGTTGAAGATAGCGCCATGCAGACCGCTCCTTCCCCCGGAGGGGCAGGCGGTTCTTCCCCGTCGGCGGTGCTTTGCCGGTGCAGCAGGCGCTGCCGGACATGCAGAAGGACTTCACCCAGTTCTTCCGCGGCGCTTAACAAAACCAGGTCACATCTTTTTTCCGCCAGCCAGCATTGGGCCATGACCAGGGCCTGGTGGAAAGCGGAATTGAAGTCGGTAATTGTCATCGCCGGTCCGTTCAGACCAAGCCTGGCGGTTATATAGCCTGCCGCTGTGTTATGGACGGAGTGAGAAAAGTCGGTGGGGGAAACTGAGCTGTCGCCGAAATCAAGGATGCCGTCGAGAAACTTGAATGTGCGCACATGCGGCCCCAGGCCGGTGGCGACAATTGCGGCCACGCGTTCCGGGGCGACTGCTGGAGGACCGGCGTCTTGCCAAGCGTCCCAGGCGGCGAGCAAGGTCATTTTACTGAAACGGTCGGCTCTGCGCATGGACTTTAAGGCCTCACGATCACTGAGAACGGCTGATTCAACCCGCAGCGCCGGCAGCGGATGGCTGAATCCGGGCACGTCCAGATAAGCCGGTGGCGGCGGCCCATGACGAAGAACTGAATCAAACGCTTCAATGCCGCGGCCGCCGGAAAAAATACTTCCTAGTCCGTTTATTTTCATACTCATGCCATATTTCTTCTTTCTTTTCGCGAAAAAAGAAAGAAGCAAAGAAAACCGAATGTTTTGCGTTTCAATCTGGTTAGGCCTAATGTGGAAAGCTGTTTACGATCACTGTACGCACAAAAAAACCTAGTCTCGCACCTAGTCTCACACCTTGTCTCACACTTTATTTTTTTGCCTCTTTCGCAGAATGCGTGGGTCCAGAGACGCATCGGGACCTGACTATGCAGATGGGATTTGCGTGTAAGAGTAGGTGTACGAGTACGAAACCGTATGACGATGCCGCATTTCCCGTACTCGTACACTCGAATCTATTTAACATCTTACCTGCAGATTTCCCTGTAGAGCCTTATTTTTGAGTACAGTGACTGTAAACACCTTATCGCATACCCTCTCACTAAGCACTAGTGATAATAATGGCTGAATTGCCGCCGCCGAAGGCCAGGGAGGTGGATATGGCGGCTTTGCCGTGGTGGTTGACGGCTTCGGCGACGGGGGTTAAAGGAATTTCCGGATCCTGCTCGCTGAAGCCGGTACTGGCGGGAATCCAGCCTTCCCGCAGGCTCAGAGCGGTGAAGACCGCTTCCAGACCGCCGGCACCGCCGAGGGTGTGGCCGGTGCGGCCTTTGGTTGAATACACCGGCAAGGAGGAGCCGAAAATATCCGCTAACACTCCGCCTTCAACACGGTCATTGTCACGGGTGGCAGTGCCGTGGGCGTTGGCGAAGGCGATGTTTTCCGGCTTTAATCCGGCTTGTTCCAGTGCTGTTCGCACAGCCAGCCGCAGTCCGACTCCCTGGGGATGCGGGGCGGTCATGTGGTGGGCGTCGCAGCCGGAGCCGTAGCCGGCCAGAGTTAAGCCGGGGTCGCGTCGGCGTTTTCGGGTGCTTGCCTGGCTTTCGATGATTACTACTCCCGCTCCTTCTCCGAGATTAAGGCCGTCTCGATGCCGGTCGAAAGGTCGACAGGGAGCTTCGCTCATGATGCCCAGGGAGTTGAAACCGGCCAAGGGAATTCGATTCAGTTCGTCACCGCCGCCGGCGATGGCTAAATCACATAAGCCGGAGTTTACCCAGTTCATTGCCGCTCCAATGGCGTCAGTGCCGGAAGCACAGGCGTTGACCAGGGTGCTGCGCGGTCCGTGGAGACTGAATAATTCGGCGATGAATTCAGCCAAGTTGCCGCGGAGATATTGTTTAACCGGTAACAGGTCTGGTTTCGAGGTCTGTCGGAATTGCTGATAGAACTCCAGGCTGTTGAGCTGACACGCCACGGTCGTGCCCAGACACACTCCGATTGTCAGGTTTTTTTCCGTGTGCGGTTTGCCGGCGTTTTCCAAAGCTTCCCGAGCCGCCAGAGCTGTCAGTTCAGCCGTGCGGGAGGGGAAATCGACGGATGTCGGAAAAATATTCTCCGGCAGGGAAACCTCGAACACAGGCTGTCGCAGTTCCGTCTCAATAATTGAGGCCGGGGCGGGAGGTGAGACCGGAGACGATGAGGAGAACCCTTGCCAGGTGGCGTCAATCCCCGCGCCGGCGGCGGAGACAGTGCCTAAGCCGGTAATGAATAGTGGAGCGGCGGTGGACATGAGTTTTTTCAGGAAGCGTTTTTCTGAACGTATTCGGCCAATGTGTTAATGGATTGAAATATCTCTCTGCCTTTCTGCAGTTCTTTTACGTCCAAACCGTAATTTCTTTGCAGCATGACGACGATTTCAACCGCGTCCAGGGAGTCAAGCTCCAGCCCTTCATCCCCGAACAACGGCATGTCGTCATCGATTTGATCGGGGGTGATATCTTCCAGAGAAAGGTTTTCGATCAGGGCTGCTTTCAATTCCTCTTTGAGTTCTGATAAATCTTTGTTCATTATGACTGATTTCCTTTTTTTAGTTTATTTCGCATCCAGCTGCAAGCCAGGTATACCGCGGCGGCGACTATGGTCGCCAGCAGCGGGGCAACCACCATGGAGCCCAGCACCCATTCCCACAGCCGCTGTATAGGTGCCGCTCCCAGATGGGAGATGGACACTTGTGTGATTGGATATCCATGACGTAGAAAAAAGCCTATGGCTATGCAGATGCCGGGAACCACCGGCGGCATGCATAGGTTCTGGATGGCCAGCGCCATGGCTTTGTTGAGTCGCAAACGGGCGGCGACAAAAATAACCGTCATCATGTGCATGCCGATTAAAGGCAGGGCGCCGAGGAAAACCCCGAACCAGGCGGCAATCGCCAGGCCGGAGGGAGTGGCGTTTTCCTTGAGCAGACTCCGTAAATACACATTGGGATGCCGGAAGAAATCGCTCGGGGAAAAATCCCGCTCCACTAAACGGCGTTTCGGCCAGGGGTTGAGATTCCTGCCGATCAGGCGCGTGTGGGTAAGCGATATTCGCAGATTGTCGACAAACGGTCGAAAGCTGGAAATCCTTTCTTGCGGCGGGGCGTAATAAACTTTAATCGGCACTTGCTTGAAATTCAATCCCGCCCAGGCGGCTCGGGCCAGGACTTCGATCTCGAAATCATAATATCGGCAGCGCAGTTTCAGCTGGGTAACATGCTTCACTGGGTAAGCGCGGAAACCGCTTTGGGTGTCGCGCAGAAAAGTTCCGGTCTCCAGCCACACCCAGAAATCGGAGAATCGGCGGCCGAAACGGCTGCGTCCGGGCATGTCCCCAGTGATATCCCGCCGGTTGCCGATAATGATTGTGTCTTCCTCCAGCTGCTCAATAAAGGCGGGGATATCGTCTGGGGAATGTTGGCCGTCTCCGTCCAGGGTGATGGCGTAATCGCCTTGCTCCATTTGGATATGAGAAAAGGCGGTCCGCAGAGCCGCTCCTTTGCCCAGGTTTTGAGCATGACGCAGAACCGTAACATCAAGATCCGCCAGAAGCTGTTTGACTTCTCCATCAGTGGAGCCGTCATCGACCACTAGAACATTGGCAAGGTGACTTCGGCACTCGGAAGCGATTCGATGTATCGTGCCGGCGTTGTTGAACACCGGGATAACCGCCCAGATTTTGTTGTTAAAAGCTTGCTTCAAGATATTGTTATACACGACTTTCGAGTCACAAAGTCAGCCTTCCGTCCGAGGTTATGAATTTTGCGCCTTCTTCGGGCCGGCTGCCGGGGCCAATAAATCCCAGAGCGCACCGGCATGGCCGAGTTTATGCAGCAGCTGCAGCTTATCATCAAGAGCATCCGGGGGGAAAAGTATGTGGGAATATGGCTCGAAAGCTGTTGACAAGGTCTGTTCCAGCCATTCCCGATCGACTTTGGGAGAAAGGTAATATACTGGCTCCAGCAGCTTTCGTCCTCGCTCAATAATGTTTTCGCGTACCGCTATTTCATATAGTTCAGTGTCTGGAAGAATACGTATGCCCATGAACACAAAAGCGGCTGAGCAGGGCAGTTTTAAAATGTTGTCAATGCCTTCCTGGACTGTTTCCGGGGTTTCTTCCGGGCCGCCGAACATAAAGTAATGAGCCGTGGAAATGCCCGCATCCATCAGGTTATGGCTGGCGGTTTGCACCTGTTGCCAGGTGAAGTCTTTCCGCTGTCCCCGCAGGGTGGTGTCGCAGGCGGCGTCAGTTCCCAGTTCCGCCGCTTTTAAACCGGTTCGCTTCATCATTTGAATGATCTCCGGAGTCAAGCCGGAAGGCTTGATGAAAGCGGACCAGGCAATCTGCACACGGCGCTTCTCCATTTCCCGCAGCACTTCCAGATACTGTCCCTGATCATCATTGAAGACGGAATCGGTGAAAAATATGAAGTTGGCTCCGTGCTCTCCAATCAGGGTTTCAATATTATCCACAACGTCCGCCGCCGGCCGCGGACGGATTCTGGCGCCTTCGAGAGCCGGGTAGGAACAGTAGACACAGTTGAGAGGGCATCCTCTTTTGGTCTGGACGGAAGCCACGCTGCCGCTGGTCAGATAATGGCGCATCAGTTCAGGTTCATAATACGCGGAGGGCAGACCTCCGCAGTCAATCGGCTGGCGCTGGCGGATAATGGAGCCGACCGGCGGAGCGTTGTCGGCATCAATTTGTTCGAGCAGTTCGGGGAAAGCGATTTCGCCTTCGCCGACGATACCGTAGTCGGCGCCGACAGTTTCCATGATCTCTTCCGGCAGGATTGAAAAAGCTGAACCGCCGGCAACGATTACAGCCTTTGAAAAACGCCGAACCTGTTGAACAATCTCGGTTACATGCTCAATGTACCGTTCTTCATGCACAAGGTTGACGTTGTCAATATTGCGGATCGACAGTCCGACCGCCTCCGGCTGCATCTCCTTGACCACCGATTCAAGGGTTGAGAGGGAACGCCGGTTGTGGAGAAAATCAAAAATTCGCACCTCATGGTCCCGTTCACGCAATGCCTGAGCCACCATAGACAGGCCCAGTGGATAAACAGGGTAGGGGGAACTGGCGGTATTGGTGGATATCAATAAAATCTTCATTTTCCGGTTCTTCCCCACTTGTGTTCACGGTTTATTCTTTGCCGAAGGTAGGTACCGTCAGCTTTCTCTTTCTTCATTACATCAACATAAAGCTTGGCCATTTTCAGTTCAATGCTGCAGTCGGCGTAAAAGGCGTCCCAGGCGTACTGGGCCATTTCATCTAGTTTTTCCGGACTCATCTTCGCCGGTTGAAAGACCGCTTCACCGCAGGTGTAACGGCGCCAGTCATTATGCAGAATTCTGTTTTCATTCAATAATTTTTCTCGAATCGGAGTGCCCGGGAAAGGTGTCATGACGGTGAATTCCGCCAGGTCGAGGTCAAGCTCCAGAAGAAAATCGACCAAGCGCTTGATGCTGTCTTCATCGTGTTCGTCAGTGCCCAGGATGATTGTCCCTTCCACTCCGATGCCGCGCTCCTTGTACCGTCGAATTCTCTCCGCCACCACCGGCGAGGTGTCGATTATCGCTTGATAGACGTACCAGCAGCCGGCCTCCGCCGCCAGGTCCAGGATTTCATCTTCTTCCTTGATCGGATGCGATACCCATTTTTTCTTCAGCGGGATCATCGCTTTGAACAATTCCTTTTCCCATTCATCATCCTGAGCCAGCGAGTTGTCGACAATGAACAGGCGACTGTTGTCAATGCTTTCGATTTCTTCTAGAAACCGGTCTATTGGACGGGGACGGAAACGGCGGCCGCCCAGGAAAGGAGTACAGCAGGGGAAGCAGTTGAATCGGCAGCCGCGGGAGGCGTGTACCAGGTCAACCATCTGCACTCCCTTGAAGTTGTATAGATCGCGATCAAGAATCTCCCGACGGGCCGGGCCGATGCTTTCTATGTCCGCGAAGTTGTGCTGATAATTGTAAATCGGTTTCAGCTCTCCAGACTGCAGGTCGGCGAGTATCTCCTCCCATCGGCCTTCCACTTCGCCGAGAAAAACACTGTCCGCATGCGCTAAAGTTTCCTGCGGGTTAAGCATGGTGCCGATACCGCCGAAAATAACCGGCACTCCTTGATTCCGAAAACGGTCGGCTATCTCCCAGCCGCGGGGCAGTTGACAGGTCAGCATACAGGAGATGGCGACCAGGTCAGCCTGCTCCTGGAAGTCAATCTGCTGAACGTGCTCATCGCAAAAAGAGACTTCCACTTCGGGCGGCAGAGCCGCGGCGACGCAGACCGGGGCGTGCGGAGGTAAATGAAATTCCGGCTGATTGGGCAGCTTGGGCCAGCGGGGATAGAGGAGTTTGATTTTCATGAAGTTTCCTTGGTGCCAATTTATTTCTTCTTTCTTTTCGCGAAAAAAGAAAGAAGCAAAGAAAACCGCTTATATTTCGTTTGTTTATGTTGCGTTCGAACGGTGTTGCTGAAAGATGATTTCGTAATCTTACGGCTGTCTGTGAGTGCTTTTCACGAAAAAAGAAAGAAGCAAAGAAAACCGTTTATATTTCGTTTATTTTAGAACTGGTGTTTAATAATTTTCCCGCCGCGTCAGTGGGGGACCGCCAGTTGGCGGAGTCAGCCATTCGCGCATGCAATTCGGTTGTTTGATCAGCACCATTAGATGGTGTTCGCAGGTATAGAGCCAAAGTGGTTTGGCTGTCCTGCCAAAGACAGACGGAATTGTCAATCTGTTCAGTGACGGCCGTTCGCCGGGCGGCACGCAGCAGTTCGCCGAGAGGATCGGAAGTCGATTCAATATAAAGAAAAGGGCCGCAAAGTCCGAAATGAATGGAAACCTCCGCTGGTCCGCTGGTCGGGAGGGTGTAAATGAAAAGATTGCCGCGTCCCATGACTCGGCCGCTGTCAAGGTAATCCCGGAAGAACGTTTGATTGGCGATACTGGCGGGAGGGGAACCGGAGCATAACAGGGCGGTTTGGTGTTTTTCTCTTTGACGATATTCTATCCCGGCGGCTCGGAATAACAGTGCGCAACCAGCGCAGGCGGCTTTGGCGGTCAATGGAAAACGTCCGAAATTTTTCACTGGGTATGAAAATAAGTTCGGGATGGAACTGAAATCATAAGCGCCCGCCAAAGTCTCCGAAAAACTTTGCATATCTCCCCAGGCGGCAGCCCGCTTTGGGGTTACTATACTTACTGCTTTTATGATCGGGTTTGTCATGGGGTAATTTTTGTATCAGACTCAAGGTTTCAGTGTTCAGGTGTCTCTGAAACCCGAAACCTGACACCAGAAATCATTTATCAAGTCTTTCCCTCAGGGTATCCGGCGCACCGCGCCGGCGTCGGGCTTATGTGAAACACCGGGTTTGATAGCCACAAAAAACACCCGACTCCATAAAGCCTTCCGCCTTCGAAGCTCCGGCGTGATAAAACGTCGCGGCATGCAAAAAGGCACAAAAAATAAAATCTTTTTTTATCAAACATCGCCAGGTACCTGGAGACGGCGGGCCTCCGCCGTTTATACCGCTCCAGGAAAAGACCCCCGCCTGCTTGTCAGGCGGGTGAATATGTTCAATGGCTAAATGCGGTTTGACGTTGCTTCAGCTCAGAACGACACAGGAGTTGATGCCGCCGAAGCCGGAGTTGGTCGAGATAACTCCATCTTTTTCCGGGGCTGTTTTCTGTCCCGCGGGGCTGACCCAGCCGGCGGCTTCAGCATCCGCTTCAGTCAAGCCGACGGTCGGCGTTATCGCCGGCTGGCTGAGGGAATAAGCCGCGATCAGAATTTCCACCAGTCCGGCGGCGCCCATAGTGTGGCCGGTGCCGCCTTTGATTGAATATAGCGGTACGGGATTCTCATTGAAGACTCGGCGGAAAGCCTTCATTTCCATAGAGTCATTGTAAGCCGTGCCGGTTCCGTGGGCACAGATGGAGCGAATGCCGTCGGCGCCCATATCCGCCTGGCGCAGTGCCCGACGAATCGCCTCAGTCAATCCCTGGCCGTCTCGTGAGGGGCCGGTCATGTGGTTGGCATCCGCCGTCAAACCCCAGCCCCGGATAGAAGCGATGACCGGGCGGTTTTCTCGGCGGGCTCTTGCCGGGTGCATAACCAGAGCCGCCGCCGTTGCTTCGCCGACGGCAAGTCCGTCACGATTCCTGTCGAAAGGGCGAGGACAGTCGGCTGACAGCGCCATGAGAGAGGCAAAGCCGGCAATGACAAATTCGCTGACACTGTCTCCGGCGATTACCAGAACAGCTTCCGTTTCACCGGCGGCAATCATGGCCGCGGCCTGCGTCAGGGCGGTTGAAGAGGAAGCGCAGGCGGCGGAAACAATTTTTCCGCCGGGCTGTATGCCGAGGGCGCGGCGGACAGAGCTGAGCAGATGTTGAGGGTCGGCGGCATCTGCCGATTCAAGTTCCCCCAGTGCTTGTTTCTCCAGGAGATCTATCTCGCCCGTGGTCGTGGCCAGTATAAGGTCGGCATCAGTCGGCACCGCCGGTTTTATTTTATTCAGTACCGGCTGCATCATGCTCAACAGCCGCGAACGCTGGCTGATTTCCAGATCAGGCACGATACCGGCCTTTACATCAACCTTGAGTTCAGGGAGAACGGAGCGGGCATCCGTCATTGCTGGCTTTTTGTGTTCCAGCCCCCGCCAGCAGCAATGCGTACCCAATCCATAAGCTGTGAGCATTGCGCTGTTGGTGATTACCGGGATAATTGGTTTCATTCGGGATTGGTTTCATTAGCGTCATTGGGGGTTCCTCATTAGATGCATTGCCTTGATGGCCAAAGAACCCAATGAAACTAATTAACTAATGAAACAAATTTGCAAACTCGCCGGCCCGCCAGCGTTGACGACAGCGTTCCAGCATTGGCGGTGTTGCCAGGCAGGTTTCACCCTCGGCAGTTACGAACATCTGCACCGTGTAAGCGGCGGCAGCCAGAAGGCCGGATTCTTTGCGCAATTCATACTCAATATTCATTCGGGCGCCTTCATTCCAAATCATTCTCCCAATGATCGCGGTCTTCTCTCCCAACCTCGGCGAGTCGAAATAATCAATATGATATTGCACTATCGGCGCCTGCAGATTTTCGCGGAAAAAATCCGCATAGGTCATATTGCATTGTCTGCCCAGTTCCTCATTGGCCTGCTCGAAATAGAGCGGGTATCTGCCATGCCAGAGAATTCCCATGGGGTCGACATCACTGAAGGCTACTCGCCTATGTACCGTCACAGCAAGAGGAGGCGGAGAGCCTGGAGGTGATTGAAAATAATGTTTTTTCCGGCGGCGGTTCATGTTAATTAGACCTTGTGCGAAAAGGGACAAGGTTGAGGGTTTCACGAAATTATAAGATGTTCATTATCAATATCTTACGAAATCACCAAACCCCTAACCCCCAAATGGCAAAGCTTTATAAAGTGTTGCAAGTTAGCAATTTATGACTCATGATTTTGCTTTATTCATCAAAACATGCCCGATTTTGCCCTTTTTTCGGGGTGAAAAAATAGCGACTTTGTCATTTTTGTCGGTTAAGCGGGTCGGTTAAGTGTATCCGAGTAAGGGTGGGGGTTAAGAAAGCGATTAAGTGTTTAGAAGAGAAGCGTGGAGAGCATGACACTTAATCCCGCACTTCATCGCACACGTAAGCCCACCCTTAGTTGGTTACGCTTAAACCACCTGCTTCGTCGTCAATATTGGGCATGAAAGACGACCACAATGTGCCCACAAATTCTGCTGACAAGGCAAAAAAAGAGTTTTGTGAAAACCTAGACAAGGTTAGTTAAGTCATCCCATTGGATGATTGTGTTTTAATTATTTTTCTGTCAGCAGGGTAATACGGGCAATTTTTCGGCCTTCACTGCTTAGTTCGGCTCGCACTTCTTTCGGTTCGCGAGGATCATCCAGGGTGATGTCGAAAGTCAGCGGTTCGTCAGGGACAAGCGGAGAAAAAAACTTGGCCGACTTGACTGTTTTCAAAGAAAGAGAGCTGTTGACGGCGGCTTGAGCCGCGGTCAAAACCGCGCTGATCATGCAGACCGCCGGCAGGACGGGACGGCCGGGAAAATGCCCCTGAAAGCCGATGAAATCTTTCGACAGCCGCAGCTCCGCCGAGCAGCGGCTGTTTTCATCAGGAGCAGTCACCTTCATCGATTGAAGTATCTGTTGATTAATTTTATTCATTTGTCACATCGCGGCTGGAGAGGATTAACCGATAGCGATAGCGAGGGTTGTGCAGCACCACTCCCTTTGGAAAGATGAAATCATTTCCGGAGGTGTACTCATAAAAAGAGATGATTCTCTGGATACGATTGTTTCGGTATATGCGCTTTTCGATCAGATTGTTATCCGTTCCGCCGAATAGGTAATCCACTCGGCGGCTGCCTTTTTTCTCCCGGAAAACAAGCCGTCGCCATTCTCGGTGAGCTTCCGCTTCCGGGCCGGGGAGGAGGTTGAAGTATATTTCCCGTATGTCCTCGCCGACATTGTCGGCGAAGTTCGGAATTTCCTTGAGCTGCGGAATGGCGTAGCGCAAGTGGTGATTGCCTTCTTTATCGCCGGAAATATGAAACAATCTTACTCCCAGGTGATTGAGACATAAGACTTCAAAGGTGCCTTCATCCCGGTCAATTTTGGCGTACCCCAGAGCGGCGAGCTGATTGCGCAAAAAACGGAAAACCAGTGTGTTTTCAGCCACGAACCGCTCCGGCAGTCGTTCCTGAAAATCTTTAACCGTTTCTTCGGGGCTTATTTCGTCATTCAGCGGGGTCAGCCTCGGCTGTTCAAACGGTACGCTGTAACAACCCGTCAGGAATAACATTAGAACCGCCGCTAACAATGATTGAGCGGATAAAGATATATTGGTTCTTTGGTGAATTCTGTGGGGCATAAATCTATCCTGAGGTCTGAGATTATGCGAAAAGGGGTTCGATGAAAGTTTTGAGCTGAACGCCCCTGCCGGGCTTGTCCCGGCAGAGCGACAGATTGAAAAAACAAAATGAGAACTTATGTGAGACTTCGTCTTCTTATAGCCACGAAAAACACAAAAATTCACAAAAAATTTCAACCGCAGAATACGCAGATTTACGCAGAAAAAAAAGACTTTTCGCATATTCCGCGTATTCTGTGGTTTAAAAATAGTTTTCTATATCGAGTTTCTACCTCTGGGTATTTGTCGCCTTACGCCGCCGGCCGGGCTTGCATATGAAGCCTTGAATCTTAATCTGTTGCTCTACCGGAACAAGCCCGGCAGGGGCATATAAACCTTTCCGGATGGTGTCAGGCTATAGGGTATGCGGAAAGGTTTATTGTGTGTTTTGAGTTCAACTTTGTCCCGAATCCGCCTCAGGCGGATCACAAACCATATTCCATTCCTGATAAAAATATAAAAAACAAACGGATTTTAGTTCGGGATCCGCCTGAGGCGGATTCGAGACAAGGTTTTCTTCAGCACAAATTCGGCTCATTACCCCTTTTCGCGCGGAGCCGACTCTGAGGAAGTTATCCCCGTGATAATGCTGACTTCTCTCCTAACTGATTTTCAACAGTCGCGTCATTCCGGGAACACCGATGAGAGCCGAGACGGCGCCGGCGCTGATGCCGACAACCAGGGTGACGCCGACTGAAAAGAGAGCCGGGTGGCTGGCGAAGATCAAGACCCCGGCTCCGATCAAGGTGCTGACAGCCGAAAGAATCACCGCGTTTCTGGTGGAGATCATGACGCTGTCGCCTCGGCTGCGTCCGTGGGTCATGAACACGCCGTAATCAATACACAGGCCGATGACCACGATACCGGCGATCATATTGGCCAGATTCAAGGTGTGGCCGAAACCTCCCATGAAGGCGAACAGCCAAGAGACTCCGCAGAGGGCCGGAAACCAGGCTGTCAGCATTTTACGGAAATCGCCCATCAGAACCAGACTGACCCCGAGCATCATGATCAGAGCCGCGGTTGATATTTTGGTTACTTCTTCGGTCACTGTGTCGGAGAGCGCCTGCCCGAAAACGTGCTGAGAAGCGATGAAGCCGTCGCCCGTTCGTTGTAGCAATTCTTCCAGCAGTTCAACATTTTCTGGTGTATCGGGAAAGAAAGACATGTACCAATGTTCATTATTATGGCGCTGATAAAAGCGTTCGCTGATTCGTGAAATAATAACGTTGTCTTCCGGTCGCTGACTGATTTCTTCTTGTTGTAATGACTCGAAAAATGGCTCGAAAGCGTCCTCGGAAAACCCATACTCAGCCGCCGACTGACGGATGTTTTTACGGGTTTCCTCAATTTTCTCTTGACTCCAGAAAGAGCGCCATTGCGCGAGGTTCTGGTTGCGGGTGCGGCTGGAGGGCCAGAATTCAGCCAGGCTGCTGAAGGGCAGCTCGGATGTTTGTTTACGCACCTGTTGATAGAACAAGTCATTGAGATAGGCGGCTTCCTCCTGAGTGTCAGCTTTGACCACAGCCACGGCCTGGGAGCTCTGGGCATCGCTCCAGCGTTCCTGGAAACTTTCCTGCGCCGCTAAAATGTCCGGATGTGTGCCGTCCAGCTGATTGATGTCGGTGTCGATTTGCAAGCCTCTGGCAAAGTAAACAGCCGCCGGGATCGAGAGCAGAAAAAAGATGGCGCCGCCAATATGTATGCGGTTCGTTCGGGGTGCTTGTACGTTCGTCGATGAAAGCGGGGCGGCGCCGGTTTTCAGCAGGGCGGGCAGAATGAAGATGGCGGCCAGTATGGCTAGAGTAATGGCGATAATTGAAAAAAGCGCCAGCTGTCGATAGCCGGGTATTGAGGAAAAGAAGAAGGCGACAAAGACGCTGAGGGTGGTCATACCGCCGATGATGACCGGCGCCAGTATTCGCCGCACCGCCTGGTCCGGAGCGGAACAATGCCGGTTGGAAACATATACATGGATACCATAGTCCACCGCGATCCCGGCCATCACCGCGCAGAAGCCGATAACCAGATAGGAAAGGCCGCCCAGGATGAACCCGGTAATGTTGACGGACACTAAAACCGCGGCTCCGGGGATCAGGAAAATAATTACCGCCCGAGGATCACGGAAAACACCGAGGAAAAGTATTATGAAGCCGATGGCGGCAATGGTCACAGTCAGCCGGATGTCTCTCTTCAGCAGGTTCTCATTGCTGACACCGTGGCGATGTCCGCTGATTATTTCGCCGCTGATATGTCGCGGAGTGCGCTCAAGTTTTTCCTGAATGAAGTTGATTAGTTCCGCGGAGCCGACCGTATCGGTCACGGGCACGGTGGTTTGCAGAATAAGCAGTCCATGCTGTTCCTGCTGATGCACCAGATGGCCGTTGTCAATTTTCGCCTGGTGGGCGAAAGACTGTCCGAGTCCTCGCATTCGGTCCAGGATCGAGGAATAGATATTCAGAGGGTCTCGGCGGATGATTTCCCGCAGGAAAGAGCCTTCGGGGCGCACCATCTGCATATATCGGCGGCGGATTTGCGCTTCCATGTTTTCCGGCGCCAGCTTTTCTTCAATTGCCGATGCATCTTCGGCGCCAAGAATTTCTCCTCCCCGTTCCAGAAAGAAAAACATATCCTCCATCAACTGGCGGCTGGAGGGGAAGGACATGACTCCAGTTATTAGGGGTGATTGTTCTAAATCCCGAGCCAGGTTGTCCATGGCGGCGGTCAGGGAAGGGGAGGCAGGGCCGGTTTCGCTGAGGGCGAGCTCGACAAGCACCTGGTCGGCGAACTCGGCATCCTGGAAGAACTGAACCGTTCGCCGGGCGTCACTGTCCGGAGGCAGCATGACTTCCAGTTTGCCATCGAACCGGATAAAAAAGGTCCCGATGATTGAAGCCAGAATCAGCGCCAAGGTCGTTAAGGCCACCCGCAAGGGATGGTGGTAAAAAAAATTAAGGCTCTTTCTCAAAACGAATGGGTTGCTAATATTGTTTTCAGGTTGCGGGTTTCAGGTGTCAGGCAAGCGTTTCATGGGATAACAGACCTAACCTTGTCCTGAACCAAAGTCGAAAAGGATATAGGTGCGAGACAAGGTGCGAGATCCGCCTGAGGAGGATGCCGCACTTTCAGAGATGCTTCGCATCAGTTCAAGACAGCGAACCGAAGGCTCTTTCGGAGTGCTGTGTCCGCCTGAGGCGGATCACCGCTTTGGTATAGCAGCTTATGTGAGACACAATTTTGAAGTGGAACTGCCTGGCCTGTCCGAAACTTCAACATTACGAATTACGCATTATAGATTACGAATTATGACTAGCGACTAGCGACCAGCGACACGGCTTACAATTAACGATTTACAATTCATCCATGTCTCACCCTCGGGGTATCAGGCGCATCGCTCCGGGGACCGGGCTTGCATGTGCAAATTGAATGCACTGTTTAATAACAAAAAATATCGAAGGAAGTTGGTCGACTAAGCGTATCCGATGAAGTGGGGGGATTAAGTTGGTCGACCAAGTGTGTTACGCTTCATGGACCAATACGCTTAATCGCTTTCTTAACCGCCACCCTTGCTCGGATACACCTAATCGACCCGCTTAACCGACAGAAATGACGGTGAATTGAAACAAGCTACCCACTCAATTTGAAAAGGAATCAAAAATAATCAGCCGATCCATCAAGACCCTATGCGAAAAGGGTTCGGAAACGAGATTAAGGCGAAAGATTAGGGCAAAAGATTAAGGGGCGCATCCGTTTTTCCCTAATCTTTCGTCATAATCTTTCGCCTTAATCCAATTGGCCGTGGAAAGCACAGCCAATTTCGAGCTTGTGAGCTCCACAAAACCCTTTTCGCGGAGGGTCTAGCAAGGGGTTTCACCGCGGACGCACCTCCCAGGTTTCCGGGGGCAGTTCAACATCCAGGCTGGTGTTTTTAAATTCGATGACCGAGCGATCGCCGTCTGCTTCGAGTATAGTTAATTTTTCGATATAGCGGGCGTCCTCACGAAATTTCACTTCGATTTCGTCGATCAGATCCGCGAACACGCTCTGCTGGCGTGGAGTGAATACTACAATGTACGGTCCTTCCTGTTTCAGTTCTATTCTGTATTCCTCAATGAAGGAGTGATATTTTCCTGAAAACCAGGTGGTCAGCTGTTCAAAGACTGACTGGATGGCCGGATCATCGTCCATGCTCATGCTTTGAACAGAATCAGTATCCTCATCCCAGTGGGTCATTTGAGCGTCTTTTATGACCATGGTGTACTTTACCGGTTCGTGAACACGCCAGGCCATGCGTCCTGGTTCCTCCAGCGCCATTTCGCCAGTGATGACCATTTCACGCTCAAAGATCGCCAGTTCTTTGGTCTGCCGAAAGTCACTGCGCACACTTTGCAGGCCGGACATGTTTTCTTCTATGTCAAATAACGCTTTTCTTAGAGAAGGTGATTCCAGTTCCTCGGCAGCGTCATCCACGGCCTTGGACTGGCCAGGGCTGAAAAGCATGGCCGTGATTAGTGTTGACAATAATAAAAATTTTGTAGTGAGATTATTCATGTTTGGCTCTTTTTTAAAACGAATGAGTTTCAGGTTTGTAAATGCTGATTTGCCCCTGGGCTATGATTTCACCATTTCGGGTGATCGTGCCGGAGGCGACTCCGAAGTCTTCGTAAAAACCGACCTTCTCGACGTTTATATCCAGCAAATCTCCAACTTGCGCTGTTTTATGGGAGGAAAATTTTCTTGCGCTCATCAGCATGCCCTGCAAATTCGCGCGTTTTTCCGGCAAGGTCTGGAAACCTTCCCAGGCGGCCAGGCTTTGGGCTGTCATTTCAACATAACAGGCGGCGTCGAGTCGGCCCTGTTCATCCACGAAAGGATTGTCCGGTTTGACCGTGTATCGCAGGTGCGCCTGTCGTTCTCCCAGCTCCAGTAGAGTATCTACGCATACCATCGGGGGTGCATGCGGCACCAGAGCTTCCACGGCGGCGGGCAGCATTTCAATATTTTCATCCTGATTATGCCAGCAGGTGGGGTCAGAGGCCAGATAATCACCGGTCACCTGGTAGGCGGCTCCCCGACAGCCGTAGCAATGGTCGGCTTTGTCACAGAGTCGGCATCCGCCTTTAATGTGGTCGGGGAAATGGCGCAGTTTGTCCATGACTTCACTTTTTTCCAGTATTTCCTGCAGGGGTTGTTCATATACATTGCCGAGCGGCAGGGTGACTCCGACGCAGGGCATTACCGCACCGTGAGCGTTTACCAGGCAGGAGAATTGATGCCGCAAACAGGCGTTGCCGACCAGCGGCGGCTGCGGTTCCCAGCTGCGGTTGTCCTCGCGCTTGTCGATGGCGGCCAACTCTTCAAACAGCCGGCGCTGGCGGAGAGATGAGATGCTCCAATCATCTCCAGCGCCGCCCCCCTGGGGTGTGATCATTTCGAAATAAGGTTCAATGTCATGCCGCCGCAGCCAGCGCCAAAGATCCGGCAGTTCTTCAAGATTCTGTTCGCAGATAATGGTGCTTACCGCCAGTCGTCGGTCAGCGGCCGGATAACCTGCTCTGGTGAGGTTAAGGTAGGCGTTAGTAATAATATCGCTGGCATCCTCGCGACCCG
>PUNB01000227.1 GCA_003552565.1 Lentisphaerota bacterium | reverse complement strand
TGTCGGCGGCGGCGGGGGAACTCAATACCTGGGGCCTGAGGGCGGTGAGACCGCAAAAGACAGTTTGAGCGAACTGGTGGATCCTCGTCAGTATATCGGTGTGGTGTTTCAGTACTGGTGGCTGGTGCTGCTGGTTCTCCTGCTCGGGGGCGGGGCGGCCGCGGCTTATTCCGTTATGGCCACTCCGCTTTATCGTGCTTCCTGCCGCTACGAAATATTTCGAGAAGGTCGTTTGCAGATAACCGAGGATTATCAGCATCGAGGCGCTTTTTCTTTGGAAGACGAAATCAACCGCCAGATCGTGATTATGCGCAGCGGGAGTCTTCATCAACGGGTGATGGATCGGCTGAGACCGGAGTATGAAGAACGTTTGGGTACGGAGAATTTACGGCCGAGTGTTGATATTTCGCGACTGCGGGACGCCAAGACCATGGTCGATATTCAGATTGATTCGGTGGATCCGGAATATTCCGTTGATTATCTGGAGGAAATGCTGCGCGCCTATCGCGAATTGCGGCGGGAAGAAATACTTGAATCCACTGATCAAGCGGTGACTAGTCTGCGCCGGGAACAGGAGTCGATCAGTGAAGAGCTGGAGGCTGCTCAGGGTGAGTTGAGCGAGTTCCGGCGCGAACACAATCTGACTTACGCCCAAACCAGAAGTATGCTGGATGAACGGTTCCTGGCCAATCTGGTTCAGCGTGAAAACGCCTTGCGCATGGAGCAGATAATGCTGGAAAGTCAATTTGATTTTCTGGATGACGCGGATGTGGCCACCATCCAGGACGCTCTGCGCCTGACCCAGGAAAGCGGGATCGCGGCGGCTGATATGTCAGGAATGCCCGAAGATTTCGAAGGCTTGGAAGATACGGATGTGGAGGGAGCCCGCAGGTTTGCCATGGGGCAGGGAGGGCAAGCCCCTCAGCTTGATATGGAAGGCTTGGACAGGCTCCAGTGGGGTGAAGACACGGACTGGCAGGCGGTTGAGGCCAGGCTGGAAAGATTGCGGGCCGAATACGAGGATCAGTTGAGCATTTACAAACCAGATCATCCGCGGATGATAGAGCTGAATCGGGAAATTGAAGCCGCTGAACGAGATCTGGATTTGGCTTCTGAAATTGCTCTAAAAAGACTTAACGCCAGGTTCTCCGCTATCGATATCCAATTGACTGGTCTGCGTGAAGCATCGGAGGCCTGGAGACATCAACTGGAATTGACAGCCGAAGAACGTTCGAAACACGCTGAATTACAGTCCAGGGTCAGGCATTTGCATGATCTTCATGATCGGGTTTACACGCGGATTCTAGATGGTTCGGTGGTTGACGCTGATGCCATGTTCAGCCGTTTGGTCGAACCAATTCGCGGAACAACCGATCCTGTGTGGCCGGCCACCGTCAGAATCATGGTGCTCTCCATTGTCGCCTCGCTTGGACTGGGAGTTGGGTTCGCTTTCCTTCTTGATCATTTTGACACTCGTTTTCTGGATGCAATGGCGATTGAAGAAAGGCTGCGCATACCTTACATAAGTGGCACACCGGATTGGAATCGGGTGATTAAATCATTCAACCCGAATGAAACCGGCTTAATGGTTTCCCGACAGCAATCGGATGTCAGCACTGAAACTTATCGCACCATGCGCGCCGGGATAGAATATTTAATTGGAGCCGATGAACGGCCGTATGTGCTGCTGGTCACGTCGGGTGACGACGGCGAGGGGAAAACCATGACCGCGCTGAATCTGGCAATGCTTTTCGCCTGGAGCGGCAAGAAAACCTTGCTGGTGGATGGCGATTTGCGGCGCGGAGCCTGTCATCCGGCCTTTGGCGCCAAAAGAGAGCCGGGATTGTGTGAATATTTCACTGGCAAACATTCTGATTGGCGTGATTTGATTCAGAAAACGGGAGAGGACGGGCTTGATTTCCTGGCTTCCGGCAGTTATCGGCATGAAGTGCCGGAAATGCTCAGCGGCGCTGGATTACGGCGGCTCATGGAGGAATGGCGCCGGGAATATGATGTTGTGATCATGGACAGCGCGCCGGCGGGACGAGTGGTTGACACGGCGTTTCTGGGCAAAATGGCTGACGGAACTCTGCTGGTGGTGCGCCACGGCAAGGCCAACTTTGGCAGTGTCCGCCATGCTCTGCACCGTTTACTCGGAAGCAATGTAATAGGTTTCTGTTTGAATGGAATCCAGCTCGGACAGCGAAAATACTCTTACTACAGTCGCTATGGACGTTATTACTACGGTCGTTATTCCCATGCTTATGGTGAGTACTACGGGCAGGATAGTGAAACTTGATCCCTAATGACAACCGACCGGAAGATAACACCGAAATGTGATTCTGATTCAACCTCTCGCTTTCATAGCCCGGCATCGGGCAGGGAGTTCCGGCTGGAGTTCGTCCTTCATAGATTAAGACTCGTGCCGCCGCTGGCGGTGTTGTTTATAGCCGTTGTCGGAGCCGCCGGCAGACCGTCAACGGTGCTGTTGGCCTGTACCGGCGTGTCAGTGGCGGGACTGCTTCTCAACCAGCCGCCGGTGCGCCGGTCTCTTGCTTGTCTCTGGTGGGTTGGAATGTTTTTTCTGGCCTGGCAGCTGCTGACCTTGTTACCTCTCCCTCTTCACAGTCTGGGAAGTCCGCGCCTGGATTTCTTTGAACACGCCGGTGACAAGCTTGTGGAATACCGTTTGATAGAGAGCGGAGAGACCAGCTTTTCTGACCAAACGCTTCAGCATGAGAATCAGGATTTTGATTCATTAGCTGAACTTCGCGACAAACAAAGCGGCTACGGCAGACTTTCCTTGAACCAGTCGGGAACTCGGCGTTTTGTGGTTGTTTTTCTCGGCTCCTGGTCCATGTTCTGGCTTTCTGTTTCCATGAGCATGGAGAAAAGGATGCGTTTTCTCGCCGTGATCGTTGTCGGCGGCGCGGCGGTGGCGGTGCTCGGCATGATTGGTCAGCATGTAATCTCTCACGGCAATCGCATCTGGTGGATTTTCGAGGTTGACCATAGAGTGGCCGCCGGACCTTTCATTAATCGCAATCATTTCGCTTCTTTCTGCGCCATTCTTTCTCCGGCGGCGCTGAGTCTTGTGCTTTCTCCCCTGCCTTTGTTTGGGGGCGGGGTTTCCAAAGAGAAAGAACAGGCGGTTTCGGCGAAGAACGGAGTGACAAGATCTAAAAAGAAACATCATCACACCGCTGTTCGTCGCTCTATTCGGAAGGGATGGTGGAGTGATCTTACCCTGGAATGGCGCTGGCGGCTGTTTTATATTTTGGTTCTGGCGATTCTGGTGGTGACGCCGATTCTTTCTCTGTCCCGCGGGGGCATGGTGATGATGCTTGCAGGCTGTTTCACGGCTTCGATGTTCTGGGTGCGCGGCCGCCCGGCACTGGCTCTGGCCGGCACGGTGCTGATGCTTTCTGTGCTGTTTCTGTTTCTGTTTTGGCCTTCCGAGGAGATGCAGGAGCGTGTCTCCACATTGAGGCTTCTGCAGGACGCCTCCCCCCGAAGGGTGGAGATGACGAAGGAAGCCTGGAGCCAGTGGCGGGATTTTCCTTTGCTCGGCGCGGGAGCTGACTCTTTCCGGACCCTTAATGGCCTGTACAGGAGCAAGCCGGCGACATCTTCTCCGTTATACGCTGAGAACGAATATGTTCAGCTGCTGGCGGACCACGGCCTACTCGGTCTGCTGGTCTTTATGGTGTTGTTTATTGCTTTGTTGGCGGGTTTTTTAAGCAATTTTCACGAACGTTACCGTCGGACTCGTTCTTTTCGGGTGCTTCGCGGTAGCTGGTCGACGGATCCGGAAATCCGGCGTCGGCATCGGGAGCTTTACCCGCCGGTGGTTTCTCTGCCGGTGATGGCCGCCATCGGCGGGGTGATAGTCGGACTGCTGCTGCACATATCCTGTGATTTTCCTTTGCGGGTGCCGCTTAACGCTTTTCTCGCCGCCGCTCTGCTGGGCCTGGTGATGCCACTTCCATCGCAGAATCGACGGGACCGTCATGTTTTCTGGCGTTTCCCAATTTTTCTTCTTCTTCTTCTCACCGGTGTTTTTTTGTATTTTTGGTCCGGCGATGAAATGCGTTTGGATGAACCGACCTATTTAAAACGGGCTGATACAGAGACCTTGTTAAAAGCCGCCGCTTCGTCACCATCTTACTGGGTGGTCTGGGCGCAGCTTTCGCAAAGGCTCCGGGAACGCGCTGATGCTCAGTTCAGCGGCGAGGGCGTTACCCAGGAAGACCGGTTTGATCCGTTTGAACTCTATCATTTCGGAGTCGGATGTTTGGAGACCGCCGCTGAGTACAGTCCGCATGATCCGCGCTTGTGGAGGGCTTTGTCGAGAGCGGCGAGAAGAGACCCCTTGAGCACTAAAGAAACGGTCACGCAAGCTCTGAAGAACGCCGCTTTGCGGGCGCCGGGCAATCTTTCGATTTGGCGTGAATGGTTCGAATTTACAAAAAAACATGGAACTTTCGAGGAAATCTGGCGGATTCCGCAACAGGCGCTGGACGGGGCGCGGTCGAATATCGCCGCGGTTGTCTGGCGCGATGCTCGAGCCTGGGCTCGGGATCAAGGACTTGAGGCTTTTTATTTGCAAGCTTTGGAAACGTTGGTTGAATTACAGCCCGAGAGAGAGCAGTGGCGGCGTGAGTTTGCCCGGGCGGCGGAGGATATGGGCGACTATGAACAGGCTGTCGAGCAGCGGCGATATTTAGCCGAGTTGGCGCCGGAAGATTGGCGGAATCGTAAAAGACTGGGAGTTCTGCTTTTGCGAATGGGGCGCGAAAGAGAAGCCAATCGGGCATTCGAAGAGGCCATCAGATTGCGGCCCGACAAAAGAGAAGAATTGGAAAGGCTTTGGCGGAACACGGTGTTGGAGAAATCGTAATTGCTCTAATCGCGTCAGCGGGGCTTGCCGAATATTCCGCGGAAGAAGACAAAAAAGAACTTATGTTTTTTTTTTGTGTCTTATATGGACGAGACAAGGTTTTCAGCAACATAAATTCAGGTCGCGGAACGCACAGCAACTTTCGAGCTTGTGAGCTCCACAAAACCCTTTTCGCATAACCTCTAACTAGGGCCCGTCCGGAAAGGGGTAGTGTGCCGAATTTGTGCTGAAAAACCTTGTCCCGAACCTTGTCCCGAACCAAAATCCGATTGGTTTTAATGTTTTCATCCCAAATGGAATATGGTTCGGGACAAGGTTCGGGACAAAGTTGAACTTAAAACACACAATACTTTTTTCCGGACGGGGTCTAACTAGGGGTATCGATAGAATCGAAACTCTCAGCACAAAATATTGGAAAAATCTCTCGTTTTTTCGAGTTATGGGATGGCAGTCGCTTTTATCATAAG
>PUNB01000218.1 GCA_003552565.1 Lentisphaerota bacterium | reverse complement strand
CTTGTCTCGCACTTAGTCTAAAAACTGAGGAATCGAAAGAAAACCAGACAAGGTGCGAGACAAAGTGCGAGACAAGGGGAGCACAAAATTAGGTCTTGACCCCTTTTCGCATGGGGCCTAGACTAGACTCCGTCCGGAAAGGGGGTTATGCCCCCGCCGGGGGCGTATGAACTTTAAGTCTCCGGAGATACCTTTCCGGATACCCTCTAGTGTTAAAAAAGCGGGGCTGCCCCCCTGAAATGTCCAATGGGTGGAGTGTTGAAAAATGATTAGCTTAAACGAATTGGTTCAGTATCTTGATCGACTGTTTGAGGGTTTTCCGGAAGGCGAGGATCCTTCTAACAACGGTTTACAGGTCGAAGGCGGGGGGGAAATTCGGAAAGTGGTTTTCGGAGTTGATGCCTGTGCTGAACTGTTTCGCCAGGCGAGCGAGCGCCAGGCGGATTTTGTGTTTGTGCATCATGGTCTCAGCTGGGGCGGCGGCTGGCGACGACTGACTGAGATTACGGCCGACAGAATGCGCTCGCTTTTAACCAATCGGATTTCACTGTATGCCGTTCATCTGCCGCTTGACGCCAATGTTCAGGTGGGGCATAATTTTACTATTGCCAGACGTTTGCGACTGCAGGACATGGAGCCGGCTTTTGATTATCATGGCTGCACCATAGGATGTCTGGGGGTGTTTCCCCAGGCTGAGGCGTTGACTGTCTTCGCTCAAGAAATCGAAAGGGCCTTGAGCACGGAGTGCCGGATTTTTCCTTTCGGTTCGGAAAACGTGCGAACCATCGGCATTGTTTCCGGCGGCGGAGCCGATGCTGTCGCCGAATGTGCCCGGCGCGGGGTTGATTGTTTGGTGACAGGCGAGGTCAAACATCAGGATTATCACGTGATGAAGGAGTATCGTCAGAATGTTATTGCCGCTGGTCATTACCGGACGGAAACTCCAGGGTTGTACGCGGTGGCGGAGCTGTTAACCAGGAAATTTGAACTGGATGCTGAGGTTGTGGAGCTGCCGACTGGATTGTAGGCTGATTGAACATGCTGGAGATTGTAAAGTGGAACACAAATTTATCTTGCTGACAGTGATTCTTTGTTGTTTCGGGATCTCAGCATCCGCGCAAAGTGAATACCCGAGAATGATCGATATTTCCGCCGGTCAGAGTGTCCCGGAAGAGTACCCTGACAATCTCTGGTTTCACCAGCTGGGAGCGGTGCAAGCCTGGCCGGGAGAATCTCTGCGTCGGACGGCTTCGGAGGTGTATGATCTTTTGCGGGACGATGATAGGGATGTGGAAGGAGTTTTTGATTTTCTCGCCGAGGACAAAACGGAACCGCGAATAGTGGGATTATCCTGGAGCGGCGGTGCCGGTAGGGGGGAGACTGTTTTCGGCCGAGGCAATGGGTGGGATGCGGCGACGGTGGACGCTGTCAGGCGTGCTAGAAGGAGAAGAATGGATTCTTCGGATAAGGTCGAGAATGTCAAGCTCTCCGTTGTACAGGATGTTGTTTTATTCCCTGAATGGGAACTGGATGAACACCCGATTGCCGATCCGGGGCTGCGGGGAGTTGCCTTTACTCCGGAATCCCCCTATGCTTTTTTGCCGGCTGAAATAATGTTCAATCGTTTGTATACGCCGGAAGGGAAACTGCAAGGTGTGAGAATGACGGAACTTCTGGTTGGAGCTGTTGGTTTTCAGGAACTGGGGGAATTCAGGCGCATGGTGGACACTGTGGAAGCACAGCCTCTTTTCAGCTTTGATAAACAGGCGGTTTTTTTTGACGGAGAGAACGCTGAAAGAATTTATCGCGGTCATCCTTTGCTGACCAATGTTGATTATGATAAAGCCCTCGAATCTCTGGCTCGAGGGATTGATTTCCTTCGGCGGCGTCAGTCGCGGGAAGGCGGTTTCCCGCCGGGAGGGGACAATTGGCTGGTTCACACTGAACATGGAGAGCCCTCGCTTTTTTCTCAAGTATTAATTTTGCAGGCGTTTCTTGATTATTTCAATTTGTCTGGAGAGCAACGGGTTCTTACCGCGGCCGAAAGGCATGCCGCTTATTTGAGTAATTATATCGAATCTGTTCCTGACAGCGCACATGCCGAACCGCTGGTGGAATTCACGATGGCGGATACTGATACCAATGCTCTGGCGGTTAGTGCCTGGCTTGATTTAAGCGAGGCTACCGGAGAGGAGAAGTACTTATTGCAGGCATTGAAGATGGCGCATTTTCTGCGCTTGCAGTCGCAGCCTGCTGGCGCGATTATGGCCCGTCGATATTTGCCGCAAAACCATATTGATACGCGGATTTCAGTTCGCTCAGCCGCTTTGGCGATTGTCGCCTTCGTGAGAATGTATGAATACACTGATGACACCTGGTTTATCCGCACAGCCGAGGAGTCGATGGAATATTTGATGCGCGAGTACTTGACAGACGCGGGCATGTCGGAATTGGCTGACTTCCCCGAGATTGCTCATGCCGCCAATGCGCTTTATTCTTATACACGGGACGAAAGGCTGGTTCGAACTGTGAAAAGACTGGTTTTGTCTCTGGAAGCGCGGCAGAGACGAAGGGATTTACCGGTGGCGGATTTCCTCGGCAGCTATCCGGAAAGAATAACGGCTCTGGATGTTGCTGGGTTGACACCATCCCTGATTGAAGCGGCAGACTTGTTGATCGATGGTGGAAGGCGGGGAGTAGGAGAAACGGCTCTTGAAACGGCGCATTTCGGTCTGATTTATCATTTGCAAGGGCAGATTGAAGAAGCGGCCGCTATGTATTTGCAGAATTCCGAGGAATATTTGGGGGGATTCCGGGATGATATCCGGGAGATGCGTCTTTCCATAAAAGGCCAGTCACGACAGCTGTGGGCTCTCTCTTCTTTGGTCCGTCTGATGGAGAAAAATGCAATAACCAGCCTGTCGCTGTCGGCAGAAGGCGAGGAGGTTCTTGAACACAGAGATGATCTGTTTTTTGAATTCGGCCGGGGCCTGCCGCTGGAAATTAGGCGTCGTCGCCGATGAACAATAATTCTTACGTTCACAAAAAATTTGAAACTTCAGGAAAATGACAAAACTTTTGATGAAAAGTTACTTGCTTTCAATGAAGTTAACGTTATGTTAAGGAATTCCGAACGGAACCGTGCTGTTTTTTCGGGGGCGTAGCTCAACTTGGTTAGAGCGCCGGCCTGTCACGCCGGAGGTTGCGGGTTCGAGTCCCGTCGCTCCCGCCATTTATTATGGGGGAGCTAAGTATTCCGTTTGATTTCTTCTTTGGCTTGTTGCCAAGTGCTTTCAAGTTCTTCCAGGGAACATTCTTCAGGTTTTCTGCCTTGTACTTCCAGTTTTTCTTCAAGCATCAGGAAGCGTGTCTGAAATTTTCTGACGGCGTTATGCAGCAGATTTTCCGCCAGATGATGGCGAAAACGGCTGAGATTGACGACTGAGAACAGCAGGTCACCGATTTCCTCAGCCACCTGTTCTTCCTGATTGTTTTCCATAGCCTGTCGCAGTTCCGCCAGTTCTTCTTCGATTTTGCTTATTACACCTTCGCAGTCCGGCCAATCGAATCCCAGCTTAGCGGCTTTCTTCTGCACTTTGTGCGCTCTATGCAGGGCCGGCAGGCTGCGTGGCACTCCGTCGAGTTTTGACTTTGCCTTCGGGCCTGATTTTTCTCCCAGCTTGATCTGTTCCCATTGGGTAACCACTTCGTGGGCTTCCCGCAGCTTTGTTTCGGCGAAAACATGCGGGTGGCGCCGGATAAGTTTTTCGCAGACTGTCCGAGCGACATCCTGGAAGTCGAAACGATTTTCTTCTTTGGCGATCTGGCAGTGAAAAATCACCTGCAGCAGCACATCTCCCAATTCTTCCCGCATGTTTTCATCATCATTTTCATCAATGGCATCGCACAGTTCCGCCGTTTCCTCGGCGAGGAATTCTTTCAGTGATTGATGAGTCTGCAGTTGATCCCAAGGGCAGCCGTGATCACTTCGCAGCCGGTTCATTATCTGGATCAGTTCCTGCAGGTAATCACGATTCGAGTGTCCGTTCTCCGAGGATGTTTCATGGCGGGTGTTTTTCGACCGGTTTGTATCTTGAGAAGAGAGCATGTTTTTATATCCTTAATCTTGCTCGACCTAATTACAAGGTCAGCGACCGTCAAATTCTCTTGACACGAGAAGTCCATCGCCATGTTTTGCGCTATTCTGACAATTTGTATCTCCAAAGAACCCCCATTCGCCGTCTGTTTTCATTTCGTTACCAAACCTTGACTTTTGAGCGGTGTTCCGGCATGCCGGGTGCCGGCATCGGCCGACATCGGAAGAGGGAGCCTGCCAGTTCTCCCTCTCCCGGGCCGCGCTGATCGCCGCCGGCGGTGCTGCAGAAGCCGGTGCGCCAGTCGGCGCCGGCTATGGCCAGGGAGGGGACTTTTTTGACTGGAAATTCGATTTCCGAGATTACTTCTCCGTCGGGGGTGTGCCGGGCAATCCGCCAGCCGTCCCAGCGCCCGGTCCAGATGCATCCTTCGGAGTCGACGGTTAACCCGTCCGGCCGCCCTTTGTCACTGGTGTGAGCAGTGGCGAAGATGATTTCCCTGTCGCTTAATTCACCATTCTTATGATGATAGCGGAAGCGATAGGTTGCACAGGCTCGGGAATCATTCTGATAAAAATACTTTTGATCCGGTGAAAAGCCCATGCCGTTGGGGGTCTGCATATTTTCTCGCAGCAGTGTCAGGCTGCCGTCCAGTTCCAAACGATAAAATCGCCCTCCATGGTTCGGACTGGACATAGTGCCGCAGTAAACTCGGCCGGCGGGATCGGCGATGACATCATTGAACCGGCTGTCTTTTTCATCGGCGACTTCTTCCAGTACCGTGCCGACGAATTCTCCATCCCGCCAGCACCTTACGGCGCCCCGGCTCATAAAAAGCAGCAGACTGGAATCCTCTTGAAACGTGAATCCTCCCACCTCATCGCCGGTATCGAACTGCTCGAACAGCGAGCCGTCTTCCAGGCAGCGGCAGATACGGGCATTGGGAATGTCGGTCCAGTAAATCTTCTTTTCTTCCGGATGCCAGAGCGGGCCTTCTCCGATCCGACAGGGAAGGTCGACAAGCAGTTCAGGAGACAGGTGTGAAATGTTGTGCTGCATCATGAGGGGCCTTTGTTTGTTTTGGAGAAAGAGCCTTTTTTTTTAACCAGCAACATCTTTCTCAAATAATGACCAAGGGTATTCTTCTACGGGGGGCGGCGATTTGAAGGTGATGGTCTTTTTTTGGGTGGGGTGTTCCAGTTTCAGTTGGTGCGACCACAACGCCACCGGCACAGTCGTTCCGACGTTTTCGGCCCATTCCCTTGGTTCACTGGGAGTGCCGTATCGGCGG
>PUNB01000125.1 GCA_003552565.1 Lentisphaerota bacterium | reverse complement strand
GTTGTTAATGTTTCATCCGAAAAGGAATAAGGTTCGGGACAAAGTTCGGGACAAAGTTGAACCCAGGAATGCGCAATATACCTTTTCGCATACCCTCTAGCTTGAGGTTATGCGAAAAGGTGCTTACGGTCTCTACACGCACGAATAATAAAACCTAGTCTTGTCCGACTCAGGCGGATCTCGCACCTTGTCTGATTTTCTTTCGTTTTCTCTTTTTTGGTTTAAGTGCGAGACAAAGTGTAGTAACGCATCCTATGGGACGCTTTTATAATCTAAACTTCGATTGATTGACACCTATGCGTAAAAAAAGAATACTCTTAGGCGCCAGCTGGTCAATAATTGAACCGCTGGGTTTGTTCTTTCTAGCCGCGGTGGCGCGGGAAGAAGGCTGGGAAGCTAAAATCGTCCTGGCTCGAGAGCCCGACTTCCCAGAGCTGGAAGCCGCTGTCAAGAACTTTCAGCCGGATATCCTGGGCTTCACCGTCTATATCGGCAATCATCTTGATATAAAACGCTTTTACCTGAAAATGAAAAAGCGCTATCCAGATCTGCAAACCGTAGTCGGCGGCCCCCATCCCACCTACTTCCCGCGGGAAGCCTGCGAATATGCCGATTTCACGGTGATCAGCGAAGGTTTCGAGGGACTTCGCAACATTCTTCGGGGCAAGGCTGAACCGGGAATCGTCCTGCCAAGCCGTCTGGAGCCTTTTCCGCAGCCCGAGCGGGAACAATTCTACCAAGACCACCCGCAGCACCTGCATAATCCAATTAAAAATATTGTCACCCACACCGGCTGTCCCTACAATTGCACCTACTGCTACAACAGCAGCAACTGGAAAACCATTGCCCATGACTTGACTCCATGTCAGTTTGAATCCGCGAAAAAAGCCGTCGGCGCCAAAAAAATATTCCCGCTCGTCGGACGCCCGGTAAAAGACATTATCCTAGAAACCGATGACCTGCTCAGACAGTCTCCCGAGACCCAAATGATTTTTTTTCAGGACGATATTTTCGGCCAGAACATCGAATGGCTTCGGGAATTCTGCCGCCGCTGGCAAGCCCGTTTGGAGTTCCATGCCCAGATGCGTTTCGAGTTCGCCGACCCCGCCACCCCGCTGGGACGGGAACGACTAGAGCGACTGCGGGAAGCAGGCTGCAACAGCCTTACCTTCGCCATCGAATCCGCCAACCCGATAATCAGAAAAGAAGTGCTCAACCGACACATGGACAATGAGATCATGTTCCGCACCCTGGAACACGCCGCCTCGCTGGGGTACAGGGTACGCACTGAACAGATGCTGGGGCTGCCCCGCGGCGCCACCACCGAGCCAACTAAAATCAACCTGGAAGGCGATCTGGAAAATCTGGAGCTGAATGTTCGCCTGCGCCGGGAAACCGGCCTGCCGACCATCGCCTGGGCCTCCACCCTGGCCCCCTATCGAGGCACGAAAATCGAGGAATACTGTATTAAACACGGCTTTTACAAAGGCGATAACAGCGACATTCCCAAAGAAGGATACCGCATCAGATCAGTGCTCGATTTTCCCCGCCGCTGGGTCGGTCCCTCGCTTTCACCCGACAGTGACGGCTGGCTCACTCAGGAAGAACAGGATGAATACAAAGACAAGCTTTACACTCTGATGAACCTCTTCTCCACCTTCGCTCTGGTGCCCTATGGAGACAAACTGGCCCGCTCTTTCCTCGACAATCCGGAACACTCCTTCTTTTCCCTCAGCAATTCCGTACGCAGCCACCTCTATGACTACTGCCTTTTTCAAACGAAAACGGAAAATAATGAATAAATCGGCAAACTCGCGAGCGGAAACATCCCGGCGGCCGCCCCCGGCGGATTCTCAGCCGCCATCCAGCCATATTCCGAGAAGACGCTCGCCGCGCCTGAAGCCGCTGCTTACTGTTTATAATCATATACGCGACCTCTTGACCCTGGCCTGGTTCGCGATTTTTGATCGCCTTGCCCTGATCGGCCGAAAAGCCGCCCCTGATGCATCCGCCGCCGACCTGGTTATTCGACTGGACGCAATTGGCGATTATCTCATGTTCAGGCCGTTTTTGGCCGCCTTAAAGGAAAATGCCCGGAATCAAGGAAAACAACTGGCCTTATGCGGCAATACATCCTGGCGCGAACTGGCTGAACTATTCGACTCGGACACCGTCGATCAGTTTATCTGGCTGGATCGAAAAAAATTCGCCAGCAGTCCCGGTTATCGCTGGCGCAAGCTCCGGGAGCTCACCGCGACAAACTACCAAACGGCGATCAACTCCACCTATTCACGCGACTTATTTTACGCCGACCGGGTAATGAACACAGTTATTGCCAAAGAAAAAATCGGCAGCATCGGCGATCCGGGAATTGTCGGCGGCTGGCGACGCCGGATCGGCGATAAAGCCTACACCCGCCTGCTGCCGGCCCAACCCGAACCGATTTTTGAGGTTTACCGTAATCAGGAATTTGTGCAAACCTTTCTGGGATATCCCGTGCCCCTGCCGAAGCCCCCGCTGCCCCCTCCCCCGGCACCCTGCCGGCACCCCCTGCCGGAAAGATACGGTCTGCTGTTCATGGGCGCCAGCGCCGGCTACAAGAAATGGCCGCTGGATTGTTTTGCCCGCGTCGGCACCCACCTGCAAAATAAACACGGACTGGAGGTCATCCTCTGCGGCGATAAAAACGACGCTGAAACCGGCGCCGCATTAGCCGCGGAACATAAATTCATCAGTCTGATCGGTGAAACCTCACTGACCGATATGCTGAGTATTGTCGACCAGGCGGTGATCATGATCAGCAATGAAACCATGCCCCCGCACCTGGCCGGATTGGCCGGACATCCCCCGTGTGTAGTGGTGTCCTGCAGCGAATGCTTCGGACGTTTCTTTCCCTATCCCCAGGAATTGGCGCCTGATTACCGCATTGTTTATCACCCGGAAATCAACGCCGACCCAGAAAGATTTAAGAAGGAAAGCAATCTCTTCAACTTTTACAACACCCTCGATGTCGGCGCCATCGCCCCGTCCGAAGTTGTAAAAGTGATTGATTCACTGCTGTCGCACTGAATGCGCGTGAAACATGGTAAAACCAAGTTTGCGCTGAATGAATAAAACACAATAAGGAAAGAACAACAATGAAAAAATTAGGAATCATCGGCGGTTCAGGGTTGGACGACCCGCAATTCATGAAATCAGCTCGGGATGTACAGGTGGATACACCATACGGTTCACCATCCTCCCCTTTCCTGTGCGGCGAACTGGAAGGCAGGGAAGTGGCGATGCTGGCCCGTCACGGACGGCAGCACACGATTCCGCCGACGCAAATTAATTCCCGGGCCAATCTCTGGGCCTTTCAAGAACTAGGCTGTGAACGAGTGGTGGCGACGGCCGCCTGCGGTTCCTTGAGAGAAAATCTCAGTCCAGGAGATATGGTGGTGCCGGATCAATTCATTGATTTTACTCGACACCGACCGATCACTTTCCATGAAAAGTTTTCCCCCGGCATAGAAAACGCCCGCCACACAGCCATGGCCGAACCTTTCGACGAAACCATGCGCCGCCATCTGATTGCCAGCGGTCGTGAATTGCTTCTGCCTCTTTCCGAAAGCGGAGTCATCCTGACCATTGAGGGGCCGCGCTTCTCAACCAGGGCGGAGTCCCGCATGTTCAGAAACTGGGGCGCTGATCTGATTAACATGACCGTGGCGCCGGAAGCGATCCTGGCCAATGAACTGGAGCTGCCGTACAGTGTCGTCGCGGTGGTTACTGATTATGACAGCTGGAAAGACGACTCACCGCCACTGCGGATTGAAGATCTGATGCGGGTTTTCGGCGAAAATGTTGACAAACTGACCCGCCTTCTCCTGAAAACCATCCCCAAACTGGATGTTTCCTGAACGATCCGCCAGGGCTGAGACATGGGTTGTATAGGGTCAGGCTAGACTCTCCGCGAAAAGGGTCAGTGAGTTGAATTTGTGCTGCTGAAAACCTTGTCTCTAATCCGCCTCAGGCGGATCCCGAACTAAAATCCGTTTGTTTTTTATGTTTCTATCAGGAATGGAATATGGTTCGGGACAAAGTTGAACTCAAGAACATGCGATATGCCTTTTCGCATACCCTCTAGCTAACATTACACTCTAATACGCTTAGCGCGAATCGTCAAGCAGAAGGATATTCGCTCTAAGGAAATTCTTCAGCAGGAGCGAAAAACTTAAGTATATGCCTAACAACAACTAAACCTACGCAGACCACGGAAACAAAGGAGGTGTATTCAAGGGACTGGGCGATCGTATCGCGTGGTGTTCGATCACGCTTCAACTCGATCACCACAACATCACCTTCTCGGTCAACGCCAAGAAGGTCGATGAATCCGCCAAGATTCGTAACGATTTGACGTCCGATGATGAGAATACGGCTGTCTTCGACAATCCCGTCGGGATTGGATTCAAGCCAGTCCTCAAGGATGGCCTCTTCGTGCTCGACCTGAAAGGGCGTTTGCAGGTATTCGCTGAAGTGACCATCATTCTGTACGCCGAAGACTCTCATATTATTCTCTCTTGCCGAACGTCGAGGTCTGGCACGGCGCGTTAGCGACGTTGCCCAGCACCGTCTTGTTCTGCTTTGACTGTCGCAATGGCAACATTCTTCCCCGCGGTAGTGCATAGTCGCATTACTGAAACCACTTCTTTGTAGGAAACTGTGGCTTCCGCTCGAATCAAGATTGTCGCATCATCTAGAAGCTCTCTCAGTTGCTTCTCTAATTCGTTAAAGGAGATTGGATTGCCTTGCGTGCTCAATCCCTCCGAAGTAATCGACACTTCAAAAATATTCTTTGCCTCAAGAGTGACCAGCTTCTCTTTAAGTGCCTGTAGGACAAGTTCCTGCTTCTGGATCTCCTGACGGAGGAGTGCCGCTTCATCCTGGATTTCAGCGTCCTCTGCATGGAGGGAACAAACGGAAATCGCGATAATTGTGATAGTGCTAAGTATTATATTTTTCATTTTCGTTTTTTGCAGAACAGTATTATTAGGCTTAAGTTAAAAGGCAAGGCATCAAGTGGATGCAAATGCCTTACGGGACTGCAATTGTACACAGTTATAAATATAATATAGTACTCTTTTGTTGAATGTCAAGTTTGGTTGAAGATGTTTTTACGGTGTGTGCAATTATTTGAAGAATAATACGTTGTGCCTGTTCTGCCGGGATAGGGAGGGAGTTCGTCCAGGGTTGCGGCAGGCGGCAGGCCGGGAGGTTATCTCCAGATATTGACTTAATGATAACAAATGATATACTAAAGCCATGAAAACATCAAGTGAGACAAGGGTGGTCTGGTTCCCCGAATGGCGCGGGGTGCTGGTTGGAGACGCGATTTTGGCGGATGGCGAGAAGGCGGATTACGAAGCGTGGCTGATTCGCTGATTGAGCGTTTGCGGGTGAAGCATTAT
>PUNB01000198.1 GCA_003552565.1 Lentisphaerota bacterium | reverse complement strand
TGGAATCGAAGCGCCGAACATTGTCCATACCAACACGCTGACCGAGAACGTCACCGACATTCAGGAAAAGGATCGTTACGACATTGTCCTAGCCAATCCGCCGTTCGGCGGCAAGGAACGCAAGGAGGTGCGCCAGAACTTCCCAGTCAAGACCGGCGAGACGGCCTTTCTTTTCCTGCAATATTTCATCAAGTCTCTCAAGGCCGGCGGCCGGGCCGGTATCGTCATCAAGAACACTTTCCTTTCGAACTCCGACAACGCCTCGAAGACACTGCGCCGGGAACTTCTGGAGCAGTGCAACCTTCACACGGTTCTGGACTGTCCGGGCGGCACGTTTCTCGGGGCGGGTGTGAAGACCGTGGTACTGTTCTTCGAGAAGGGCGCTCCGACTCGGGAAATCTGGTATTATCAGCTCGACCCGGGCCGGTCGCTAGGCAAGACCAATCCGCTTAATGACGACGACCTCAGGGAGTTTGTTGATCTACAGAAAACTTTCGCTGACTCAGATCATTCATGGACGGTAAATATCGAAGACATCGACAGTGTTACATGGGATCTGTCAGTCAAGAATTCGAACGTGCCGGAGGAAGACCCTCTGCGGGAGCCCCGGGAAATACTGGATGAGATAGAAAGGCTGGATGCGGAGAGCAGCGAGATTCTGGAAAACGTGAGGGGGGTGTTGTGAAGGAAGGACGGAAAGTAAAAAGGTTAGGGGAAGTTTGCGAGGTTATGAACGGCGGCACTCCTAAGACCAAGGAACCAAAATATTGGGGTGGCCCACATGCATGGATAACGCCGGCTGAAATGGGTAAACGGAGATCGTCAAGTGTAAAAATTACTGCAAGAACACTCACCGAAGAGGGACTGGCCCATTCTTCTGCGAAATTGATTCCACCCCAATCAGTCATTCTTTCAACTCGTGCCCCAATCGGGTATGTCGTCGTCAATTTGGCTCCAATGGCATTCAATCAAGGTTGCAGAGGGCTCATTCCCGATGGTTCTCTTGAAAATAATTTCTTGTACTATTTTCTCTTGGCTAGACGAGATTTATTGAATTCTCTTGGCACAGGAACTACATTTAAAGAATTATCGGCGACGCAGTTAAAATCAGTCCAAATTTCCCTTCCCCCTCTCCCCGAACAAAAGCGCATTGTAGCGATACTGGACGAGTCTTTTGCCGCCATAGACAAGGCCATCGCCAACACTGAGAAAAACCTGGCCAATGCCCGGGAGTTGTTTGAGAGCGAACTCAACCGCATGCTTTCCCCACAAGAAGATGGGTGGCAAACCGTCAGACTGGGTGATGTGTGCTCATTTGAGAATGGAGATCGCGGAAAAAACTATCCGTCCCAAAAAGCATATGTCACCGAGGGATTGCCCTTTGTAAATGCCGGACATCTCAGCGATGGGGCAGTAACTCTTGAAGGTATGAACTACATACCAAAAGAGCGTTACAATCTTCTCGGAAGTGGCAAGTTCTCGCCTGGGGACATTCTTTTCTGTCTTCGCGGCTCTCTTGGAAAATTCGGCATTGTGGGTGCTGAAATTGGCCATGGGGGTATAGCTTCTTCGCTTGTGATTGTGCGTCCCAAACCGAAGGGCAAAGCGGGAAATGTTGTCTCCCGCAATTTTCTTAAGATTTATTTTCGCTCTGCTCATTGCGCAAATATGATCGAAAAATTTGCCGGAGGTACAGCACAACCAAACCTTGGAGCACGGGATCTAAGCCGGTTTACTATTCCTCTTCCCGCCCTCCCCGAACAGGATCGATTTGTTGAGGCACTCGATCAACTGGGCAAATATAGCGATCAGCTTCAATCAAACTACGAATTAAGACTTGCACATTTACAAGAACTCAAGCAATCCCTCCTCCACAAAGCATTCACTGGCGAATTGACATCAGCATCAACCCCGGCATTGGAGGAACAGGCAGCCGTATGAATCCGCGTATCCAACAATTGATTAATGCAGGTGAGTCGCGGAGGGTTGAGTATAAGACCGCACAATCAGATTTGAACAACGACTTGTTCGAAACCATCTGCGCATTCCTCAACCGCGACGGCGGCGATATTCTGCTGGGTGCGCGGGACGATGGTACTGCGGTCGGCGTCGATCCGAATTCCGTCGAGCGCATGAAGCAGGATTTCGCCAACACCATTAATAATCCGACTAAGATCAATCCTCCCTGTTACCTAGGCATCGAAGATGTGGAGTACGAAGGAGTTACTCTTTTGCACGTGACCGTCCCGCCCAGCTCGCAGGTCCACCGCTGTCGTAACCGAATCTTCGACCGCAACGAAGATGGCGACTTCGATATCACTGACAACCAGGCGTTGGTTGCTCAATTGTACATCGGCAAACAAAGCCATTACACTGAAAACACGATCTACCCGTATGCCAGCATGGCGGATCTCAATCCAGATTTGATCGAACGCGCCAGGAAGCTTGCCGTGGGACATCAACCAAACCATCCATGGGGCGGTTTGGACGACCTTACACTGCTCAAGAGCGCCCAGTTGTGGCAACGTGATTATCTTCAGGACAAAAGCGGTTTCACCCTGGCGGCGATTCTGCTGTTCGGTCAAGACAGCATAATCTTATCCGTCCTGCCGCACCATCGGACGGATGCCATTCTGCGGCGTGTGAAAGTTGACCGCTATGATGACCGCGATGACATCCGCACCAATCTGCTGGACAGTCGCGACCGACTTCTGGCCTTTGGCGAAAAGCATCTGGACGACCCCTTCCACCTCGAAGACGATCAGCGCATCAGCTTGCGCGGCATTATCCTGCGTGAAGTGATCGGGAACTTGCTTATTCACCGGGAATACACCCAGGCCTTTCCGGCCAAGTTCGTAATTGGCAAAGACAGAATATTTACGGAAAACGGCAACCGTCCGCATGGTCACGGCGCCATAGACCCTAACCTCTTCTCGCCGTACCCCAAAAACCCGGCAATCGCCCGGGTGTTCAAAGAGATCGGCTGGGCTGATGAACTCGGCTCTGGCGTGCGCAACCTGTTTCATTACTGCCGAGCCTACTGCGGACATGATCCGGAGTTGGTGGAAAACGATGTCTTCCGGTTTGAGTTGCCGGTGAGCCAAGCGTCGGAGAAAACTTCGGGAACTGGTTCGGGAATAACGTCAGAAGAAACGTCAGAGAAAATCATTGAACTAATTCGGAAAAACGGGAATATCACTATTCCCGAAATGGCAGAGAAAATCGGTGTTTCGTCAAGAGCTGTAGACAAGCAAATAGGCAAACTCAAGAAAGGAGGCCGCATCAAACGGGAAGGGCCGCAGACATTTGGCGGAAAATGGAAGGTCATCCAATGAACTAAGCGGAAACCAGAGCGGAACTGATTGATCCCGCGTTGAAGCAGGCGGGCTGGGGGGAGATCGACGGCAGCCGGGTCCGGCGCGAGGTGATTGCCCCCGGCCGTATCGGCGGAGCGGCCGCCGGCCGGCGAGGGAGCGCGGACATTGCGGATTATGTCCTCATATATCGCAATCATAAGCTTGCTGTGATCGAAGCTAAAGCCCGGCACAAACCGGACACCGAAGGGCTCGGGCAAGCCAAAAAGTATGCCGGTAAACTCCAGACCCGCTTCGCGTACTCGACCAACGGCGACGCTATCTATCAGGTGGATATGCGCACGGGAGCCGAGGGGCACATTGAGCGCTTTTACACTCCTGATGAACTGTGGCATCTGGTGTTCGCGGAAGAGAACATTTGGCGCGACCGGTTCGCGGCAGTGCCGTTCGAAGAACGCGGCGGCGCCTGGGAAGCGAGGTATTATCAGCACAACGCTATTCACAGTGTGCTTGAAGCCATAGCCGGGGGGCGGGATCGGATACTGCTGACCATGGCGACTGGAACGGGCAAGACGGCGGTGGCTTTTCAGGTCGCATGGAAGCTTTTTCACAGCCGCTGGAACCTGGGTGACTGGAAGAGCGGCAGCGAACCTTCAAGACGCCCCCGCATTCTGTTTTTGGCGGATCGAAATATTCTCGCTAATCAGGCGTTCAATGAATTCAGCGCCTTCCCGGATGACGCCCTCGTGCGGATAGACCCGGACAGCATAAGAAATAAGGGGCGCGTACCGAAGAACGGTTCGATTTTTTTCACTATTTTTCAGACTTTCATGACGGTGAATTACCGCAATCCCCAAGGATGGGAATTCAACTTTGGCGAGTATCCGCCGAACTTTTTCGACTTCATCATTATCGACGAGTGTCACCGCGGCGGGGCGAATGATGAATCCGCCTGGCGCGCCATTATGGAACATTTCTCACCGGCGGTCCAGCTCGGCTTGACCGCCACCCCCAAGCGGAAAGCCAATGCGGATACATACGCCTACTTCGGCGAACCGGTCTACATCTATTCCCTCAGGGAAGGGATAAACGATGGCTACCTGACCCCGTTCCGCGTCAAGCAGATATCCACCACGATCGATGAGTACACATTCGTTTCTGATGATATCATCATCGAGGGCGATATAGAAATCGGCGATCATTACGAGGAACACGACTTCAACCGCATCATCCAGATCCGGGAACGGGAGGATTTTCGGGTGCGGCAGTTCATGGATATGATAGCTCAGCGCGATAAGACGCTGGTATTCTGCGCCACGCAAGAACATGCTCTGGTCGTACGGGATCTCATCAATCAGAAAGCCGCGAGCACAGATCCGAATTACTGTGTTCGAGTGACCGCCAACGACGGCGCCCTGGGCGACCAGCACCTGCGCACGTTTCAGGACAACGATAAGACAATCCCGACCATCCTCACCACCTCGCAGAAACTCTCAACCGGGGTGGATGCCCGAAACGTACGCAATATTGTGTTGATGCGGCCGATTAATTCAATTGTCGAGTTCAAACAAATCATCGGCCGCGGCACGCGGCTGTTCGACGGCAAGGCTTACTTCACAATCTATGATTTCGTCAAGGCATACGAGCATTTCAACGATCCGGAATGGGATGGTGAACCCACCGCCCCGGAGCCATGCGGAAGCTGCGGCAATATTCCCTGCACATGCCCGAAAGAAGCATGTTCTAAGTGCGGCAAACGCCCCTGTGTGTGCAGTAAAGAGCCGCCGCCCTCTTGCACCGTCTGCGGGCAAAAGCCTTGTATCTGTAAGAAAACAGTTAAAGTAAAGCTGGCCGACGGCAAGGAACGGAATATTCAAAAGATGGTGGCGACAACCTTCTGGAGCCCTGACGGCAAACCCATGTCGGCGACGGAGTTTTTGAAACGGCTTTTCGATGAACTCCCGGCACTGTTTAAGGACGAAGATGCATTGCGACGTTTGTGGAGCCAGCCTGATACACGGCGCAATCTTCTTGAATGTCTTGCCGAACGCGGTTACGGGATGGAACAGCTTCACGAGATGGCGAATTTAATCAATGCAGAAAAAAGCGATATATTCGACGTGCTGGCATATGTAGCCTACGCCGACCCGCCGATTACAAGAGAGGAACGGGTGGCTCTAAGAAGAAGACTGATTCTCAAC
>PUNB01000060.1 GCA_003552565.1 Lentisphaerota bacterium | reverse complement strand
CCTGATTCCAAATTCAAAAAAACACTGGACAAGGTTCGGGACAAGGTTCGGGACAAAGTTTTTTATGCCGCAACAAGTCTCTCCCTCGGGGTATCCGGCGCATCGCGCCGGCGGTCGGGCTTGTATGAAACACGGTTCGTCGCGCTTCGTTCTTCGTTCGTCGTTATCCGTGTTGATCAGTGTCCATCCGTGGTTTTATTGAGTTTTTTATTAAAACAACGGATTAACACGGATACACACGGATAGGGTTATGGTTTTTCCTCAGCCGCTATGACGTTCAGCGGCTTCGATCGCCAGGCGGGTCCATTCCTGCAGGCGGTTGTTATGGCCAGCCAGGGTTTGCAGTTCACGCAAGACGATTTGATAGGAACGTCCGCGCAATTTTTTCGCTCCTTCCTCCAAATCTTTGTGGATGGAGTCAACAGAGTCCGGCATAACCACATCCGTGGCTTTCTGCCGCCACATAATCACCTGTTTTTCCGGGCTGGTTTTTTCCAGGAGCACATCCATATCGGTCCATGCTCCGCAGACCAGAACATGTAAATTAGGGATTTTCAGAACACCGTCGAGTTTCTGAGTGAGATTTTCACAGCAGCCGTAGGCCACTCTGCCGAATTCTTTCATCATGGGGAGCTGATATCGCAGGCAGAATTCCTCCCACATCTCGGGTGATACCTGGTCGTATTCCTGGCTGTTGGCGGCGCACCAAAGATTGGCCAGGGAGAGCTTTCCGTCTGAGTCCGGCGGCGGGCCGAAATCTTCACAATAAGTCATCGGAGCATCGTTATTATGATCGAGCAAGCCGTTTTCCCGCAGGTAATGATTCGAGTCCTGCACTGCTTTTGCGACGTGTTGAGTAACCTGATGAACCGTGTCCGGCTCCATGGCCATTTTCAGCATCATTTCGCTCAGACCGAGGAGTTCCGCCACGTATTTGCCGATGGTGACTGACAACAGTTGACTGAAGGCGTTGCCGGAGCGCGTTTTTACCGGCAGGATATCTCCCAAGGCTGTCGAAACGGCTTCTATGCGGGACTCGGTCTTTTCTTTGTTATAGGTGAAACGCGGCAGCCGCAGTTTTTCCACATCCCGGTGGTTTTTCAGGGGCGGATCATAGGACCAGGCACCGCCTTCCTGGCCGGTGGTATGGCGGCCGACTTCCACGCCCCATATGTTTTCCGGTTCCACATCAAAGCAGCGACGTACTTCATACCACGGGTTGACAATCGAGTCATCACCGATCTCATCCTTGATCATAGTACGGCGCAAGCTGCGTTCGATCTCCCTTAATTCTGGATCTTGGCATATCAGGTCTTCTTCCGGCAGCAGTTCATTCCAGCAGCCCACTGGTTTACACCACACCGGTGCTCGGTCGGGACGGCGCAGCTCGTTCGTGTCCTGCCAGCGCTGGCGGATGGCTCGCATGCGGTCAGAGGCGGCGAGCATCGCCGCCTGCTCGGCAAGAGTGCGAATTTGGTATAATTCTTTTTCCGGGTATACAGGCATTTTCGACTCCTTTCCGAAACTCAACATTCAGAATTCAAGATTCAATATTCATCATTGTATATACAGGCATTTTCATCACCTTTTGGCTGATTAATCGGGTTATTTAAACCATTGCGGGGGCAAGACATCTTTCTCCGCTTCCAGCAGAGCGTTCATGATGTTCTTATTGTCCTCAAGATTCATCGCCAGCGGATCGGTGTTCAAGGCCTGATAGAGCAGCTGCCGGTCGCATTCAACGGCGGCTCTGGCGGTCAGTTCGTGCGTGTCCAGGACTTGCTGCCACAGCCCGCGCAATCCGACCGGAGCGGGCACTGTCGGGCGCGGAGTCACTTCCTGCATATTGAGGTCGCACAGCATTTCCAGGAAGGCGTTTTTCGGCATTCCCGGCACTGTGTCGCGGTTGGCTGTGTTGACGTAGAAGGGTTTGTCCTGGCCGGACCACATGGTTTCGATAATATCCGTGGCGTGGTCAGGCTTGGTTTTGGCCATGAACGTATCGATGGAATCAACTCCCAGATTATAGCGGGTCACTTCATTCCACATTTGCCAATGCCGCTCATAGCGATCAGCGGTCTCCCACAGCTTGAGGGTTCCTGCGGCGGGTTCGTTCCTGCCCCATCCCTGCCAGAAGCGGACATATTCCTTGGTGTGGGCGGTGCAGGCTGGAATGCAGCCATAAGCTTTATAGAGTTCGTAGGTGATCGTGTTGTTAAAGGCCGCCTTGGCGCCGGTGTCGAGTCCGTCGGTTTCTTCGGCTGCCCGCAGGCGCAGATGTTCGGCGATTTTCGGAGTCAAATCTTCACCTTGATACTCAGCCTTTAATATCCAGGTGAAGTGATTGGGGCCGCTTATCTGGAAATCGAAATCACGATCCTGGGCGGGGGAAAGCGTTTCCTCTTCGCCGATAATGCCGGCGCGCCGGGCGTATTTATTTTTCACGTGCGGCATGTGCAGACCGTCACAGAGAGCGAAGGACTTTAATTCAGGCGCGTAAAGCTTGATACCGATACCGTTGGCGGCGGTGGGGTTGATGTAGTTTATCACCCACGCTTCCGGACAGAGTTCGGCGACATCCCGGCAGCAGGCCATTATCACCGGCAGTTCCCGCAAGGTGCGGAAAACACCGCCGGGACCGATGGTGTCCCCTGAACACATGCGAATGCCGCCCAATTGTTCCGATAAAGCGCAATCAATTCCGCGGTATTTCACCGATTTCTCGGCGAAGCTGAGGACCACAAAGTCACTGTCCCGCATAACCTCTCGGCGGTCAGTGTCGGCCTCTATTTTAAGATTGACTCCGGTATGATCAACCACTTTTCGAGCCAGGTCGGCCATCGCCGCCAAGTGTGCGGGGTTGGTGTCCACAAGGCTGAGTGTGCCGTTGTTCAATTGCGGTGAGCTGGCCATCTGCCAGATGGCCTGGCGTCCGAAAAACAGACTGCCGGCGCCGATTACGGTTACTTTGGGTCGGTTCATTGTGTGGTTCCTTTTTTTTTAGTTCTTTCTCAAAACGAGTGGGTAGTTAATATTTTTCTTAGGCTTTGTAAGTAACAGCTTGGTTTCAGGTGTCAGGTGTCAGGGCACATGGGATGGTCTGGCTAGAGGTTATGCGAAAAGGTGTTTACGGTCTATACACGCACGAATAATAAAACCTTGTCTCGCACCTTGTCTCGCACTTAGTCTAAAAACTGAGGAATCGACAGAAAACCAGATCCGCCTGAGGCGGACGAGACAAAGTGCGAGACAAGGGGAGCACAAAATTAGGTTTTGACCCCTTTTCGCATGGGGTCTAGTTACGTAAAGACAATGCAATATATTTACCCAAGCACTGGAAACAAGTGGAAAAAATTATTCAATGAAGGTAAATTATTGACCTTATGCAAAAATCTGTCACTCAAACCAGGCCGGTGCCGCCGCCTACATTGATGCCGTATCGGGTCAGAGTGCTGGGACGAGTGCGCGACAACCCCGAACACAGAAGTCCCGGAACCTGGCATGAGGACGCTATGCTGCTGGTCTTTCTTTCCGGGCGCGGCAGCTATCGTCTTGGCTCACAAAGGTATTCGATCAGGGCTCCGGCGCTGGGAATTGTCCTGCCGGAAGCGCCGCGAGGGATGCTGATGGCGGATTCGGAGGAGCCTTACGACAAGATATTCTGTCGCTTTGGAGGGGACTTGGCGTTGCACACGGCTCGGAGGATTTTGGCTGGCAGGAGTTCCAAGATTCCATTCTGGCGGCCGGCAGACTGGGATTCGATAGTGCAAACCGCCTTGAGCCTGGTTGCTCATTCTCGGCGAGTGCGTGGGGATGGGAGTGAGCATATGCGGCCGGCGGATGCTGAGTTAGCGAAATTGCTGGCGATTCTGGATGTCGGCGATAATGAGGAGGAAAAAAGTTTGACGGTTGAAAGCATCCAGAATTATATTCGTGGAAGAATTTACGCCCCGGCTGAATTACAGGATATGGCCGATTATTTTTCTGTCTCCAGGGCGTACCTGTGCCGGAAAGTGAAGTCTCTAACCGGCTGTACGCCGATCAAGCTGCTTAATCAGGAAAAGATGGCTCGGGCCAGTGAACTGTTAAGGCGGGGCGGTTTTTCAGTTTCCGAAGTGGCGGCATGTATCGGTTTTTCTGAGACGAATTATTTTTCCAAGGTATATAAAAAATATTTCGGCTGTCCACCCACCTCGGAAAAAGCTGAATTCTGAAATTTTTTTATTCACTGTTTATCAGTTTCTCCAATTCCAGCGCTCGGGAGCCTTTTAAGAAAACCCATGAGCCCGGCCGCAGGTTTTGCCGCAGCTGTCTGCCGGCACTGGCTTTGGCGGGGAAGCTGCGGATGTTGATTTTTTTGGCGGCTTGTCCCATTAACTGGCCGATGGGGAAAAGATTCACGGCCGGGAAATCCTTGGCAATCCAGCTCAGCAGATCAATATGGGCCGATATGGCGTCCTCGCCCAGTTCAAGCATGTCTCCCAGCACCAGGAAACGTTGATTCATTGGTACGTTCGCGGTTAGCTCCATAAACCATTCCACGCCTGAACGCATACTGTCCGGGTTGGCGTTATAGGCGTCATTAACCCAGTGGATGTCTCCAACCTCTTTTACTTGCATGCGATGTTCCGGCAGAACGGTTTCCTTCAGTCCTTGAATCACGGTGTCGGCGGACACTCCCAGAGCCGTGGCGCCGGCCGCCGCCGCGGCGGCGTTCAGAGCCTGATGGCCGCCGCCTATTTTCCAGGTGAGTGAACGAGAAATGTTTTGACGATTCCATTTCAGGGTCAGGCGGCATTTCTTCGCGTCACATCCTTGGTATTCGACCTGAACATCGGCCTTGCTGCTGGTGCCGAAAGTGATTGTCGGACGACTTCCCACGATCTGGCGCAGAATTTCGATTTGTTCCGTGTGTTCCGGGATCACTGCCACGCTGTCCCCCCGGAGGCCGGTAATCAGGCAGCCTTTTTCCATGACCACTCCCATGGTGTTGCCGAAGTTCTCAAGATGAGCTGAACCGATATTGGTGATAATACCGATACGCGGGCGGATCAGGCGGGTGAGCTGGGCAATTTCTCCGGGTTGATTACTGCCGACTTCCAGCACTGCCGTTCGATGTTTCGGCTGCAGGCGCAGGAGGTTGCGCGGTACTCCGAAATGATTGTTGGTGTTTCCCAGGGTGCTCAGAACTTCGCCGGGCCACGCCTTTTCCAGAATGGCGCTCAGCATGCAGCGGACGCTGGTTTTGCCGCTGCTGCCGGTGATGCCGATGACATCGAGGTTGGGAAAGCGGCGGCGGTGAGCCCGAGCCAGCTCATGGAAAGCGTTCAGGGGATTGTCGACGCAAAGCAGGGGTATGTCTTTTCTATCGGCTGCTTTGCGTCGTCGGCTGATACAGGCGGCGGCAGCGCCGGCATCGACAATCTGGTCGAGAAAATTATGTCCATCCTGACGGCCGCCCGGAATGGCGACAAACAGATCGCCGGAACGGACTTTGCGACTGTCATCGGTAATTTTCTCCACTCCGGCCGCATTGTCAGGAAGCGGCCGGCCGCGGTATT
>PUNB01000208.1 GCA_003552565.1 Lentisphaerota bacterium | reverse complement strand
CGCGGGGCGACGGTTCGAAAGTCGTGCTTGCGACAGGCGTAGAAGCGGCGCGTCATGTTAACGTGCTGGCTCAAGGGGGTATTGATCAGAGTGCGGACATAACGGCAGGGTTGCGCGATGCGGACCGCGATCCGGATGATCCGCGCGGCTCAGTGTTGGTTTTTGGCGGGTACGATGCATCTGTCCCGGATCCCTTAGTGGAAGGGGTTGGGAACATTGTGTCGGCCGCTGATGCCGCGACGCTGACGTACGGCGGCAATATTCGCTATATTTCAGGAAATGACGTGGTTCTGGGGGTTCTCGATGCGCGCACCTTAGATGATCGAAACGCCGACACGCTCAATGAGCAAGAGGACTGGGGCGATGTGGGGATTGTGGCACTTGGGGCCGTTACGCGTGCTGATGGCTCGAATGTTAATGTGTTGGCGAACGAGTCGCAGCTGCTGGGTGTCACGGGTATCGGCGAACCCGGCGCCGATGCGCTGAGCACCGAGATTGCTAATCTCGCCGCGTTGGCTCCAAAAGGCAGCATCTATCTTAGTGACGCTACGAATCTGAAAATTGGCTCGGTACCCGAAATGCCGGTTTATCTGATTGGAATGGATTCAAGCGTCCTTGAAATCCCCGATGATGAGCCGGACATCTTTTCGGGCGTATGGGCGGGTGAACATGCCAAAATCGAAACACGCAATGGCACGCTGACGGTCGACGAGCAGGTGCTAGCGGGGTACGCGTATGACGAAGATGCGGACGAATGGGGCCGGGCTGACGGCGACGCGCTGTTGCAAGCGCGGACCGACGGGCGTGATGCGGACGTGATCATCAATGCCGCAGTCAATGCGGGCCGGCATGTTTCCGTGCTGGCGGACGATGAAGTGATCCAGGGGGCTGCTGGCGATATAACGGCGGGCGGTGATCTGGACATTGCGGGCGACAGCATAGCTATGGAGGCCGACGGGGTTTTCGATGGGAATGTTCGCCTGGAAGCTCGGGATGACGATATTACTCTGGGATTTCTCGATGCGGGTGACGGAACCGTGGACCTTCGGGCCGGCCGCGATATCCTTGACGGACGCGGTGCGGGCGAGTTGAATGTCCTGGCCAGCTCGCTTCTCCTGGATGCGGGCGGTTCGATCGGTGAGCCGGAAGGAACCGGATTCGGCCCGATCAACACTCAAGTAAATGAACTGGCGGCGAGTGCCGGGGACAGTGTCTACATAGATAATGAAGGCGGACTGGATATAGCCGATGTCAGTGCGAATGTCAGTCGGGTGAATATGGATTCAACACTCACTTCCGATGACAGTAGTCTTTCCGGCATTGACGCTCCCGAAAACCTGTGGCTGGCGGTCGGCGGTGATATTACCCAGTCAGCATCGGTAACGGCCGGGGATACGGTCCTGGTTACCAATGGTAATGATGTAACCCTGGAGGATGGCAGCAATGCCTTCAGCGGCTTGTTCACTATTGAGCAGGGCGGCGGCAGCGGTGATATCAGTCTGATAAACACGGTGGATACGACTATCGGGGATATGAATGTTGGTTCCTTCACTTTGGATACTACACCTACTGATAGTAATATTGAATTCCCAGGGGATGTGTTTACCACTGGAGACGCCTTCATTAGCACCCATGGAGATGTTACTGGAGATGGTGGACTTTCCGCTGGTGGGGAGCTTACATTATTCCTCGACGGCGGGACACTCTCTTCCGACGGTCAAGGCGGGCCGTTTGATATAGGTGGTACTCGTACCGTAAATATCGGTGCGGATGAGGGTACGGACTTAGTCGGCGGGTTGTGGAGCAGTACCAGAGGAGATGTGGATACCGCGTTCCATCAGTTCGGCAAAGCTCTCGGAGTGGTTGTGCATGACAATACCTTGAGGGTGGCACCGCCGAATATTGTTCTGGAATTCGCCAGGATCAATGCCTTTTTGGCGACGGTTCGGGAGATGAAAAGTCGCAGCGGTGTGTTCGATGCCGCTTATTTCATTCATAACTATATGGAATTGCGCGATATCGTGGCATTGGGTCTGATCGATTTCCTGAATTTCGGTGTTGTCAGGATAGATCCCGAGGATCCGGATGATTGGCCGATTGATATTGAATTTGAAATTGGTGATACGGCGGAACGTTATCGTTAATAAGATCAACTGAAAATTGCTTATGAAGGCGTTTTGTTATGCGGTGTCCGGCTTGTCTAGTCGACACCGCATAATTTTTTTAAGGGAAAACGCAGAATGTTGAACATCGAACGCTGAACATCGAACATTGAACGTGGAACAAACGTAGAACGCAGAACATTGAGCAACATTGAACATCGAACGTCGAGCGGTGAACACTCTGTATTTTTTCATGGAGCTATAAACGATGCAAATTCCCAATTTCGGCTTATGGAATCCATTGCGGATCGAAACTGCCGGCCGCTCTGATGTGGGCTGTAAGCGATCCCATAACGAAGATGCCTTTATGACCGATGCCAAGGGGGTGTTTGGAGTGGCTGACGGCATGGGGGGGCTTCAGGCCGGTGAAGTGGCAAGTGCCACTGTGGAAAAACATTTACGAATACTTGCCGAACAATCGGATGATACCACCGAATTTTCTCCCCAGACTCTGTCCTCTGCTTTGCTGACAGCTCACAATGAATTGCGTGAATTGGCTCGGAATAAAAACTGGATAAACGAAAAGGGCCGGGCCGAAATCGGCTGCACTGCCTCTGTCCTCCTGGTCAATCGTCGGTCTCGGCAGGGAATATTAGGGCATATAGGTGACAGCCGGGTTTACCGTTTACGCGCGGGAGAGCTTTCTCAACTCTCTACGGAACACAGTTATGAGGCGGAAATAAAAAAGAAACTGGAGCAGAAGGGACTACCGAGCGACGAGAGGTCGGTAAATTTAAAAATGGTTGCCGGTAAGATAACCCGCGCCGTCGGTATGGCGGATCGGCTTGAGCCGCAGATTGAGAAAATTAAAATTCGAGAGAACGACCAGTACCTGTTGTGCTCAGACGGGTTGAACCGACATGTTTCAGACGAGGAAATCAGGCAGATCTTAATTGACAATGCCGGCGTGCCGGCGGAAGAGACAGTACGGGAACTGATAGAATTAACCAAAGTCCGCGGCGCCCGCGACAATGTCACGGCGGTATTGGTCCGTATTGGAGAGGATACTGCCGGCCGCGAATATCGACGTAAAGTCGGGCGATACGCCGCTGTATTTTCTCTAGTTCTGTTCGCCCTGTTTTCTGTAGTCTTTTTTCAACGGCGAGCTTATCGGCAGTCTCAGGAGATTGAGGTTGCGGTCGCGGAGTATCAGCAATTAATTCATCAGCAATTCGAATCTTTTGATAAAGAACAGCAATTATTAGATGAACTGATTAATATGTTAAAAGAGGAAGATCGTTCGCGGGTAGTGGAAAGAGTGGAACCGGGGGTTGACCGGCGCATTCAGAGATTTATACAAGACTATCGGCAAAAAAGTCGCTCTGCTTTGAAAGAACGTGAGTGGACAGTGCTGGAAAGAATGGTGGAATTAAGTCAGGAAATATTCGCCGGTTACCAAACCTGGGATGATGTCGTAGAATTTTCGCGGCGAAAAAATGATTTGCGGGAACTGTGGCTGGAGTTTCGTCAGGCAATGAAGGAACAGGACTCGCAGGCCGTGGCGGAGCTAAGCGCAAAACTCGCTGAGATAATCGAGCCTATTCATTCAGACGATCCTGTAGTCGCTTTTGTTGAATATAAGCCGGGAGATTTGCAAACCCGCGAGGGCATAAAACAGCTCCTTGCGGATTGGCCTTTCGAACGTTTAATGGACGATATAAAGGAACATTATCAATTAAGTCTTTTTGAGGAAAATATTGAGGAACTTGAGCTTATTGCAACCTGGCGCCAGTTGATCACCGATGATGAACCTTATGCCAAGGTAAGCGTTGAAACATACCAGCGGATGGCGGATAAAACCAATAAGCAGCTGGAGGAATTGTCCCGCCCAGAGGTTAAGGAAAGGGAGGAAGCGGAAAAAGAGATTAAGCGTTTAGAGAGATTATCGGAATTGTCGTTCCCCAAAGCGGTTTCTTTATCGATCCAGGAGAAAATCGATCGCGAAAAAAGCACCGTTCAGGACCTGATGACGGAAAAATTTGATGACAAGCCGGAAGTTGTTATTGAAACCCCGGAGCCTGAACCAGAGCCTGAACCAGAGCCCGAGCTGGAACCCGAACCGGAGCCGCCGAAGAAGATATTTATCGCTGATGTCGAAGCTGAAGGAATTGTCGAAGGCTGGCGCCGTGCTATCGCCGCGGAAGAGCCTTACAAGGATATTACTCATGATGACCACCGGAAAATGGCGGAAAAAACTGAACAATTATTACTTGATGCCCAAGCAGAGGCGTTGAGAGACCCGGAAATCGCCAGAGGATTTTTAACTAGTCTGGAGGCTTTGGGAAAGATATCATTTCCTGAAGCCGCCTCTTCTTTGCGGGATACCAGGCAAAAAATCCTTTGGGAGGTTCTCGGTGATTATGCCGAACAATTTCGCAGTTGCCTTAACAAAACCTACTTCGAGACCGGTGATTGGGATTGTGTGGGAATTCTGCTTGATGTTTCGCCGAAGATGTCCCGAGCATTGAGCGGAGATAATGAGGTTCTGGATATCGCCCGTTCCTGGATCGCCCTGGAGGCGGATGAGGAACGGCGGGAGTCGTTGAGCCGGGAAATGTCGGGTCTGAAAAGTGATGTGATTTCTATGAAAAAAGCGATGGATTTGAAATCCGTTGATCTTAATTCAGCCAAAGATGATCTTCGTTTAATTCAGAGAATGGAAGAGTTACATCATGCCCTGGATCGAATTGCCGAAAAAACGGAAGCCAATTTTGCTGTAATCACTCCGGATCAACTGGTAAAACTGTTTAGGAGAATTTATTCTCGCGACGAACACGAAACTGATCGCAGGCTGGAGCGATTAGCGGGTTTGCGGGAAACAATACCGGAATTAAGACAAGTAGAAAATCTTAAGCGAGCCGGACGTAATAATTCCCGGCGACATAATAATGCGGATATCGGAGCTGTTTATCGAGACCCTGAAGCTCGAGTGGAACAACTGCGCCAGAGGGTGGATAATGTCGAAAACGCCATAGGGGCGGCGAAAGAGTTTATTTCCATGCTGAGGAATGCCTTTGCCGACAATTACGATCACTTCTTTCAGCGACAAAGAAGCAGATCATTTGTGGTCAGGTGTGATTTCCTCCGGCATGATTATCAGCAAATACTTCAATTCCCGCTTTCTCAAAAGAAGATGGCGCAGTGCAAAAACCATTTCCAGCGAATCCTCGGGGAGAATGAATAAACATTTTAAAACAGAATACCTCCTGACCACCTGGAATTATCGTTTTCACAGGCATAAAAGATTTTGAAACCAGGTGGAATCAGGCAGGCTAAGCTCGCAAAATTTCAATCGCGACCCGGAGATTCGGCACGGACGGGGAACCTGACATCAGACACTACCCCGATATTCTCTCCCTGGGGGTATCCGGGGGCGAAAGTGCCCCGCGGTCTGGCTTATGTG
>PUNB01000098.1 GCA_003552565.1 Lentisphaerota bacterium | reverse complement strand
GAAGTGTGGGGACGAAGTGTAGGGACGAAGTGTAGGGACGAAGTGTAGGGACGAAGTGTGGGGACGAAGTGTGGGGACGAAGTGTGGGGACGAAGTGTAGGATAAGTTTTTGAACCATATTATTCGTTTCACCAATTAACGGTTTCGGCTTGCGCCACTAATCGAGGCAGAGAATTATGCAAAAATAAGGCATCATTATGGAACTTGAATACAAACCGGATTTTGAATCCACGCGCCGTCAGTGGGATGACTTCTGGGCGGGACGTATGGAGCGTCCATTGCTTTCTTTGCGAGCGCCGAAACAGCCTGGAGCTTCTCTGACACCTCCTCCCAAGTCTCAGGCCTATGGAAAAGAAGGAAAGGTGGAAGACTGGCTGGACACTTTGGAGAACTATTTTGACAACACTCTTTTCCTGAATGAAGCGGTGCCGGCGGTGCCTGTGAGTTTCGCCCCCGACCATTTCAGCACTCTTCTCGGCTCTGATATCCATCTGAATCCCGATAATCCGGAAACCGGCTGGGTCGAACCTTTTGTCGAGGATTGGGACAAAGCGGAAATCAAACTCCGGAAAGACGGTTACTGGTGGGAGCGCACGTTTGAATTCATCCGCGCCTTCCGCCGGCGTTTCGATGGGCGCGCCATGCTTTGCCCGCCGAATATTCAGGGCGGTCTCGACTGCCTGTCGGCGATCCGCGGCAATCAGGAACTGCTCTTTGACCTGATTGACTGCCCGGAGAAGGTTGAGGAGGCATTGGGACGGGTTAATCAGGCGGTGCGGGAGTTGCAGAATATTTATAAGGAAGAGATGGATGTGGCGGCCCAAGGTTCGGTGAACCGGCATCTGTTCTATTCTTCGGATCAGCTGATCGGCGTGCCGCAGTGTGATTTCTCCTGTATGATCAGTCAGGATATGTTCCGGCATTTTCAGCTGCCGGCGCTGCGGGAGGAATTGAAGCAGCTCGGCGATTCAGATTATCATCTGGACGGACCGGACGCTATTCAGCATCTGGAAGCAATATGTGAACTTGACAAGGTCACCGTGATTCAATGGCAGCCCGGCGCCGCCTCTATGGATCAGGACTGGACATGGCTGTATGACAGGATAGACGCGCTCGGCAGAGGGCTTATCATTGTCGGCGAGGACGCGATAGAGAAGGCAGAGAAACTGTGGCGTCGGCTGAACTCCCGAAAGCTGGCTGTTTTCAGTGTTTATGAAAGCGTCGAGGAAGCCGAGAAGATTACGGAAAAATTCAATAACTTATCGAAAGAGTGAGGAAGTACGCTAAAAACTCTGATTAGGGAAAACATCGATGACGGGACAATCCGAAGAAACTGTAAGGCGAGTGGATATTGAGACGGTTGAAGTTGATCTCGCGGTGGCGGGTGCCGGGATGGCCGGGATCGTCTGTGCCATTCAGGCCGCGCGTCTGGGCCTGAGGGTGGCTCTGATCAATGATCGCGGTTATCTCGGCGGCAATGCCAGCCCGGAGATTCGCACCACCCCGCATGGCGCCAGCGGACAGCAGGAGTTTAACTTCTTTGCCCGGGAAGGCGGCATAATTGAGGAAATGCGTCTGGAAAATCTGCAAAAGAATCCCCACGGCAACTGCTACCGCTGGGAGGCGTTATTGCGTGATTTTGTTTATCGGGAAGAGAATATTCAGCTGTTTCTGGAAACCAATATTGATGAAGTGGCGGTAATGGATGGAAAAATCACCTGGCTTGCCGGCACCCAGCAGGACAGCGAAACCCGTTTTTGTTTCAAGGCTGCTTTGTTCGCCGACAACACCGGCGACGGAACGGCGGCATACCTGGCCGGAGCCGAGTATCGTTACGGGCGCGAGGGGAAAGATGAATTCGGTGAACAGATCGCACCTGAACAGCCGGATTCCGGGGTGCTGCCGAGCACTATGCGGTATGAGGCCAGCCCCCGACCTTATCCGGTGCCCTTTGTAAAACCTGATTTCGCCTGGGACGTGAAAAAAATGGGCATCATCGACAGGCGCCCCATAAGTCAGAATGCGTTCCGTAAAACCCGCTGGTGGCATGAACTGGGAGGAGAGCTGGACCAGATCAAGGATATCCGAACCATAATTGATCAGCAAACAGCCATGTCCTATGGCCTCTGGGATTATACCAAGAACAGCGGTGAATTCGTCGCCGATAATGACGATCTGGATTTTGTCGGCTGTCTGCCGGGTAAAAGGGAATCGCGCCGCTGTGTCGGCGATTACATACTTACCGAGCGGGATTTGGTTGAACAGCGCGAGCATGAAGACGCCGTCGCCTGCGGCGGCTGGTCCATCGACCTGCATGCTGTTCGCGGAGTTTTTGATCCGCCGCCGCCGACGGTGCATTACATGCTGCCTGGAGTGTATCAGATACCCTATCGCGCCCTTTATTCGAAAAACATAAATAACCTTTTTCTGGTCGGGCGCGATATGTCGTGCAGTCACGTGGCCCATGGCAGCCTGCGAGTGATGGCGACGCTGGCGGCCTGCGGTCAGGCGGCCGGCGCGGCCGCCGCCCTTTGCCGACAATATAACATCCTGCCCCGCGGTGTATACACGGATAAAGAACGTCTGCGGGAATTACAGCAGGTATTGCTTCTTCATGATCAGTATATTCCGGGATTGGTGCGCACTGAAAACCTCGCGGCAAGTCCCGTTGTACAGGAAGTCCGGGCGTCTTCGGTGGAGCAGTGCCGCTTGCCGGAAGAGGACGGGCAGGAGAGCGTGGAGCAGGGCGATGGTCGGGAAAACCTGTTGTCCCTGGAGGCGGCGGCGGGTTTTTCCCTGCCGGTGGAGTCAACCCTGGAGAGCATCGCCTTTCTGTTCAAGGCAGAAACGGAAACCGAGATTGAGGTTGATGTTTACACACCCAACCGTCTTTACGGCTACGGTCCTGACAAACATCTGGGACAACGCCGGATAAAATTGCAGGCCGACAGCCAAGTTCCCCAATGGTATGAGCTTGAACTCAACCTCGAAGCACCGACTTCGTCCCTCTTTTTTGTGCTGCGGCCTAACCCGCGGGTAAGTGTCGGCATCACCGCGGATACTCTGCCGGGGATCGTCACCTTGCGGCGCGGGCCGGGGAAGAAAAACCACATTGATCCGCAAACCATCCGGCCGCAGGAACATTCCTGGAAACGGACTGACTTCCAGCTTTGTTTCCGCACCACTCCGGCGCCAAGCCTGTATCAGCCTGAAAACGTGGTCAACGGTGTCTCCCGTCCGTGTGGTCTGCCCAACGCCTGGGTATCCCGACCTTTAACGGGATCGCAGCCGGCATGGCTGGAACTGCAATTCGAAGATCCGGAGACCATCAGCGAAACAACCCTCGTCTTTGATGCCGATCTTGACACCCATATTAGAAGCATGCTTAAGCCGGGTGATTTATACGGTAACAAGCCGCCGCCTCTGGCCCGGCAAGGGATGGGCGGTCGTTTCGCCGGTCAGCCGGAAGATACCGACAGCCCCCTGACCGCCATGCCTTCACTGGTTAAGGACTACACATTGTATGCCGAAACGCAGGATGGCCACTGGCAGGAACTTATTGCCGTTACAGACAATTTTCAGCGGGTTAACCACCACCGTTTCGAACCGTTCAAGACCAGCCGGCTGCATTTGGAAATCGCAGCCACCCACGGCGCTTCTCGAGCCCACGTATATGAAGTCCGAGTCGGCGGATAATAAACACCGTAACCATTTATGCTCTGTTTCGGACTTCGGGTGGAAAGAGCTTGAATGGTTGTATGAGACTTCGTCTTTTTTTATAGCCACAAAAAACACCCGACTCCGCAAAGCCTTCCGCCTTCGAAACTCCGGCGTGATAAAACGTCGCGGCATGCAAAAAGTCATAGCCGTCGCATGGGATAACCAAACTAACCTTGTCATGAATGCGCCTTAGGCGGACAAGACAAGGTTTTATATGCCGCAACAAGTCTCTCCCTCGGGGTATCAGGCGCATAGCGCCGACGGTTAAGATGGTGGCCGGAGCTTCCAGCTCCGGATTGTCAACGAGCCCCTCCTGCCTGGCAGGCAAAGCCCGAGGGCGGGGTTGCTTGGTTTGTTGACTCCGTGACTCCATGACACCGGGTTGACTTGATGACGAAGTGACATGTGCGGAGACCCCCGCCTGCTCGCAACGCCAGCGGACTAAGGTTATATGTTACTTTCAAAAAGTTTACTGTATAGCCTTTTTAATAAAATGCAACTTTTTTATTAAAATTAATGCAATTTTATGAACCAAGTATAATTCTATGACTTGTCAAACTGATTGATATGAAGCTGAAAATCAAATGCAGGAAAAAGAGGAATATTTACAAAACCTTTGCATAGTCGGAGATAATGATTATCTTAAAGTTGGTTTGGATTGCGACAAACGGACGCGGGTTAGTGAACGCGTCGCGGAGCGCCATGTGCTCAGGAGCCAGTGGCCGGTTTATTCCCTTGTTGCCGATAACATTTCCATCGCTGACGGTGTTCCTCGCAACAAAGTTGAAATGAAAAGGAACTCGCATAATGGATGTCCATAGGAAACGCTATAATGTGCTGCATATTATTTCTGATCAACATCGGGCGGATTTAATGGGCTGTGCGGGGCACGATCAAGCGATAACCCCGAATCTGGACCGGCTGGCGGCAAGTGGAACCAGATTCTCAAATGCCTATACCCAGAACACCATCTGCACCCCAAGCCGGATTTCGAACTTGTCAGGGCAGTATTGTCACAATCATGGATATTACGCCTTGTCCGGGCCCACTCCGGAAAAACTGCCCAGTTATATCCACCATTTCAAGAGGGCCGGTTATCGTACAGCCGGCATCGGCAAGCTGCATCTGCCGGATGATCCGCTCAACTGGATCGCCGATGGAGTCGATCTGTACGCTGACTGCTACTACCCGCAACGCCAGGATCAGCCTTTGGAGGAAGCTCCTTATGCCCGTTATCTGCAGAAGCATGGAATCCTGCACCTGGAAGACAGTTCCACTTTATGGGCAAAACATCTTGGCAAAGAAAACACCGGCTGGGATGCGCGCCCGTCAGAAATGCCGTTCGAACACAATGTGGAAACCTGGTGCGTAGACCGGGCCGTTGAGTTTATGAACAATAGCGATGAACGTCCTTTCTGTATTCATGTCTCACTGCCGCGCCCCCATCATCAGCTTACCCCTGATCAGCATTTCTGGGACATGTATCCGGACGATATTGAGCTTCCGGAATCTTATTCTTACTATGAAGGAAAGGGCAGGCCACCGCATTTTCATAAGATGCAGCAAAAACTGGCCGATTATTCCTGGCCACATCAGCCTGATGACCACTTGTCCGGATTGCGAAGGGTTTATAAAGGCACGTTGGCCTGCGTCACCCAGGTGGATCACGCGGTCGGACGTTTGCTTGACTACCTGGAGCAGTCGGGCTTGGCCGATAACACCATTGTGATTTATAATACCGACCACGGCTGCTATCATGGACTTTACGGTCTTCCGGAGAAAAAGCCGGGAATATCTTCCGAGGCTGTCTGCCGGATACCGACAATTTGGCGGGTCCCTGGTATAGCGGATGGAGGAAAGGTT